>CAJCHX010000776.1 GCA_903970215.1 Acidobacteriaceae bacterium | reverse complement strand
CCCCGTCGCTCCGCTCGCCCGGTGGTCGTTCCCCGTCGCTCCGCTCGCCCGGTGGTCGTTCCCCGTCGCTCCGCTCGCCCGGTGGTCGTTCCCCGTCGCTCCGCTCGCCCGGTCGTCATTCCACCCCGGTCGACGGTCGGCTCCTCCCACCACAGCACCGGTTCGCCCACGATCGGCACGTGGGCCGGCTCCCGGGTGAAAACGACGATCAGTGTGAACGGGCCGCGGCGGATAGCGAACCACGACTCGTCGTCCGGGTACTCGGTGCGGACCGACCGCAGGTCCGGATCGGTGATCTCGGCGTGGGACGCCCGGAAAGCCAGCAGTGCGCGGTACGTCGCGAGCAGTCGCGCGTGCGATACGCGCTCCGGCTCGGACCAGTCGAGCTTGGAGGCCGCGAACGTCTCCGGGTCCTGTGGATCGGGGATGGCGACCTCGGGCCAACCGTGCGCCACGAACTCGGCGACCCGCCCTTCGGCGGTGCGACGGGCCAGTTCCGGTTCTGGATGGCTCGTGAAGAACCGGAACGGCGTGGCTGCACCCCATTCCTCGCCCATGAACAGCATCGGAGTGAATGCGGAGAACAGGATCAGTGCCGCCTTCACCGCGAGTTGTCCCTGGGTGAGGTATTCGCCCGGCCGGTCGCCGGTCGCGCGATTGCCCACCTGGTCGTGGGTGCACGTGTAGGCCAATAGCTGCGAACCCTTGACGACGGCGGGATCGATCGGTCGGCCGTGCCTGCGACCGCGGAACGACGAGTAGGTGCCGGCGTGGAAGAAGCCCTCCCGCAACACCGTCGACAGACACTGCGCACTGCCGAAGTCCCCGTAGTAGCCCTGCCGCTCGCCCGACACGATCGTGTGCACAGCGTGGTGTACGTCGTCGTCCCATTGTGCGGACAACCCGTACCCGCCGCGGTCGTGCGGCGTGACCAGACGGGGGTCGTTGAGATCGGATTCGGCGATCAGGTACAACGGGCGGCCGAGCTCGCCCGACAGCAGGTCCGTGCGCTGGGCCAGCTCTTCCAGCAGGTGCACGGCAGTCGTGTCGACCAGCGCGTGCACCGCGTCTAGTCGCAGCCCGTCCACGCCGAAGTCGCGGAACCAGCGCAGCGCGTTCGCCAGGATGTACTCGCGTACCTCGTCGCTCCCCCGGCCTGCGATGTTGAGGGTGCGGCCCCACGTGTTCGAGCCCTCGGTCTCGTACGGCCCGAACCGTCCCAGGTAGTTCCCCGACGGCCCGAGATGGTTGTACACGACGTCCAGCAGCACACCCAGGCCCCGCGAATGTGCGGCGTCGACGAAGCGTGCGAGACCGTCCGGGCCGCCGTACGCCTCGTGCACCGCGTACCACAGCACGCCGTCGTAGCCCCAGTTGTGGATACCGTTGAATGCGTTGACCGGCATCAACTCGACGAAGCCCACACCGAGCTGCACCAGGTGGTCGAGCCGGTCGATCGCCGCATCGAACGTGCCTGCAGGGGTGAACGCGCCGACGTGCAACTCGTAGATCACCGATCCCGCCAGTTCGCGGCCCGCCCAGCGCGGGGACGAACGGGGTGTCCACAGCTGAGACGGCGCATGCACCCCGTCGGGCTGGCGTGGCGACCGCGGATCGGGCAGGACCGTCGCGTCGTCGTCGAGGACGAATCCGTACCGCGCGTCGGGACGGGCCGGCACGGTCGCGGTCCACCAGCCGTCCCCGCGGGGGGCCATCGGGTGGGTCAGGTCGTCCACCCACAGCCCGACCGACGCCGGTCGGGGGGCCCATACCTCGAACGTCTGCGACATCGCAGTTCACAGTAATACGCATCGGTGGCTTCGATCGCATCGTGACGTCAGTGCAGGCGTTCCCAGTCGCTCACACGGGCGCGATGTACGTCCAACGTCGACAACACCGTTCCGACGTCCTCATGGCTGCCACCTTCTACTCGTCCCACCACATCGAACCGTCGGTCGTCCAGGCGCTCGAAGCGCCATTCGTCGTCGATCGGGCATGCGGCGATGTAGGTGGTGACGTGGGCCGTGGCGACCGTGTCCAGGCAAGGATCGGCCTCGTCGACCTCGATCGCGGCGTACGTCCGCGATCCCAGGCGCACGTAGACGACACCGGACACAGGCACGGACGAGAGCACAGGTAGGTCGTTGCGCAGCACCAGGCGGTCGAAGATCTCGGCGGCGAACTGCCAGGCGCCCGCGAGCGATGCGAACCGGATCAGCTGGTGAGCGGCCTCGCCCGGGTCGGTGACGCAACCGAGGAGCGACCGGCGCCCTTCGCGGTGCGCCCGCAACTCGATCGCGCAATCGTCGCCGACGCGCACGACGTGCGCCGAGAACCGAGCGGTACCGACGCGGAGCTGCAACGTCCCCGTGGGAGTGACGGCCGCGGGCAGGTGGTGCCGGCTCAGGACGTCGGCGACGGCGTACAACGGCGAGCGTTGCGGGCCGGTGCACGCGCGAGCTGCGGCCTCGGTGGAGGAACGACCGGACCGGTCGCCAGGGGCGGTGGTGGATGCGGTGGTGGGGTTCATGCATCAAGTGTGCGACGACCCACCGACAAGATCGATGATCAGCAGGTCAGCAGTGCGATCGGGCGTTCGAGGAAAAGGTCTGCGGCAAGAATCCGGCCTGCGATGGGCTCCGTCGCCCCGGCGAGGGCGTCCCGCCACTGCCCGGCTGGTAGATCGACCACGGTGTCGCGCCACCCGCCGTCGCGCTCCAGCCGCAGCGACCAGCGGGTCGCTACGGCCAGCACATCGAGGCCCGTGTCCCACGGCCCCCGGGCGAACCCGAGGACGTGGGCGGCGGCAGGCCCGGACCCCGTCACGGGTGCGTAGCGCCCCCCGACGAAGCTCGCCGGACGGGCCCGGCGCAGCCGCAGCGCCGCCCGGACGGCGTCGAATTTGGGGTGGCCGGGCCGCGGCGCCGCCGGTTCCACTTCGCGGCGATTGTCGGGGTCCACCAGGGAGTCCTCCCATACCTCCGTGCCTTGATACACGTCGGGGACTCCTGGACCGGTGAGCTGCAGGAGCTTCTGCCCGAGTGAGTTCGACCGCGCATGCGGGTCGAGGCGGGCGACGAACGCCGTCACCGAATCCGCCACCGGGCCGTCCAGAACCGCATCCAAGAACGCGTGCGCTGCGTCCTCGAAACCGGTGTCCGGGCGGCTCCAGGAGGTGCCGATCTCGCCCTCCCGCATCGCCTTCTCGGCGTACGCGTGCAGGCGCGTACGCAGCAGCTCCGTGGGTTGCGAGCCGGGTCGCACCCCGTCTATCGGCCACACCCCGATCAGTGTCTGCCACAGCAGCAGGCCGGTTACCGGCTCCGGTGCGGGAGTGGCCGACAGCGCGCCGTTCCAGCCGTCCACCGCGGCCGCCCAGTCGGTCGGGCACTGGCTGAGCACAGAGATTCGGGCGCGCACGTCCTCACCGCGTTTGGTGTCGTGGGTGGACAGTGCGGTCATAGTGGCCGGCCAGTCGCGCGCGCGGGTGGCGAACGCGGGGTGCAGATCGGCAGGGCCGAACCGACCCGGGTCGCCGCCCACCTCCTGGAGCGATGTCAACCGTGCGGTCCGATAGAACACGCAGTCCTCCACCGCTTTCGCGGTGACGGCGCCACACAGCTGGGCGAACCGCGCGTTCGACTCCCCGGCCACGCGACGCGAGGCGGTCAGCGCGTCCCACGCGGGGCCGCCGTGGGCCGACCCGGCCTGCCGACGGATCGCGTCGGCGTCCGCGCGCAGCACCGGGTAGTCGTCGCGGTAGTACGGGATGCGTTCGATCCAGTCGATCGCCGCGCTGCCGATCGCGGGAGCGTCGGTCCCGCGCGGGTGCACGTCGCGCAGGACGGCGCGGCCCAGGCGGGCCGACTCGGCAGGGAAGGTCGCCCGCGCGGTGAGCGCCTTCCGTGCGGACGTCTCCCTGGCGAACCAGGCGTCGTCGCCGCGTTCGCCGGTCCACCGCAGGTGCAGCTGGGTGAGTGGCTCCTCGCCCCGGGGGTCGACGAAGGCGTGCGCCAGATCCCGGAGGGCGTCGTACCCCGTCGTGCCCGCTACCGGCAACGTCGGCTCGAGGGGCTCACCCGGTTCGAGGATCTTCTCCACGACGATCCATGCGTCGTCGCCACAGAGCGATCGCAGTCGGTGCAGGTACCCGATGGGGTCGGCGAGACCGTCGGGGTGGTCCACCCGCAGTCCATCGACCAGGCCGTCGGCGAACCACGCACCGATCTCGGCGTGCGTGGCTGCGAAGACCTCGGGGTCATCCTGCCGCAGGGCCGCCAGGGAGTCGATGGCGAAGAACCGCCGGTACGTGCGAACGGGTGCATCCCACGCGACGAGTCGGTACGCCTGCGCAGCGTGGACGTCCGCCGGGTCGGCGTCTGGATCGGTGCCGGGAGCGAGCGGGAACCGGTGTTCGAAGTAGGCCAGCTCGGGTTCGGCGCCCGAGCGGTCGACGGTGACGGGGTCGCCTGGCGCGCCCAAGACCGGGATCGCGATCCGTCCGTCGCAGCCGTTGTCGGCAGCCCAGTCGATGTCGAAGAACTCCGCCCAGGCCGATGCGCGCCCATGGCGCAACACGTCCCACCACCAGCGGTTCTCGCGCGGCTGGGCGACGCCCATGTGATTGGGCACGATGTCCACCACCAGGCCCAGGCCGGCTTCGTGTGCCCGTGCGGCGAGCGCGGCCAGACCGTCCCGGCCCCCCAACTCGGCCGACACCGTCGTCGGGTCTGTCACGTCGTATCCGTGGCGGGACCCGCGCACCGCCGTCAGCACGGGGGAGAGGTACAGGTGCGACACGCCGAGGTCCGCCAGCCGGGGTACCGCCGCTGCGGCCGCAGCGAATCCGAAGTCGGGGGTCAGCTGCACGCGGTAGGTGCTCAGGACCGGACGGACACCACCCCGACCCGATTCGCCGACCCCTGCGGCATCGCGGCTCATCGGCGGGGCGGCTCGTC
>CAJCHX010000775.1 GCA_903970215.1 Acidobacteriaceae bacterium | reverse complement strand
TGTACGGCCCGCCGGGTTGCGGGAAGACGTTCCTGGGGCGCGCCATCGCGGGCGAGCTGGGCGCGCGATTCATTCAGGTGGGTATCTCGGACGTGATGAGCCGCTGGCTGGGCGACAGCGAGCGGGCCCTGCATGCGCTCTTCGAGACCGCCCGCCGGCACGCGCCGACGGTGCTGTTCTTCGACGAACTCGACGCGCTCGGCCACAAGCGCAGCGGCATGTCCGGCGACTCGGGCCTGCGGCCGCTGGTCAACCAGCTGCTGGTGGACACCGACGGTGCGGGCGCATCGAACGAAGGCGTGTTCGTCCTCGGCGCCACCAACCACCCGTGGGACGTCGATCCCGCCCTACGTCGGCCGGGCCGGTTCGACGCCACAGTGCTCGTGACGCTCCCCGACGCGCCGGCGCGGGCCGCGATCGTGGCGCACCATCTCCGCAGGCGCCCGATCGCGGGCATCGATCTGGCTCGGATCGCCTCGGCCACACAAGGATTCAGCGGTGCCGACCTCGCGGGCGTATGCGCATCGGCAACCCAGCGAGCGTTGGCCGACTCGGTCGCGTCGGGCACCGTCCGGCCGGTCACGATGGCAGACGTGCAGGCCGCGATCTCCTCGACGCGACCCAGCACCGGGGCCTGGTTCACCGCGGCGCAGAACGTCGTCGACTTCGCCAACGCTGACGGTGGGTACGACGACCTGGCGCGATACCTGAAGCGGCGCAAGCGGTAGTGGGTCCCGACGACCGTGCAGCGTTGGCCGCTCGCTACCGCGAGGCCGGTCGGTACACGGACGCCATGGACCAGGCGCGTGGCGCGCTCGCCGAGGCGCCGTGGCACATCGCCGCACTCACCACCCTCGGTTGGGCCGCGGTCGCGGCCGAGGAGCCGCTCGTCGGCGAGGACGCTGCCCGGCGCCTGCTCGCCGCGGGCGCGCCCGGAGTCGGCCCGCTGCTGCTGCTCGCGCTCGCGCTATCGCAACAGAAACGCACCGTCGAGGCGATCGGCGCGGCCGATGCGGCGATCGCCCACGCGCCGAATTCCGCAGAGAGCCACCGGATCCGCTCCATCGTCGTGCTGCCCCGGGATCCGCGCGGCGCGCTCGCCAGCGCCAACCTGGCGGTACATCTGGAACCCGAGTCGGCGCAGTC
Source organism: Acidobacteriaceae bacterium (assembly GCA_903970215.1). GTDB lineage: Bacteria > Actinomycetota > Actinomycetes > Mycobacteriales > Mycobacteriaceae > Tsukamurella. The sequence goes on along the minus strand of CAJCHX010000775.1, from coordinate 8,634 downwards.
GCACCTCGCCGCTGCTCGCGCGCTGATCGCGATGAACAACGTGCGCGACGCCCGGCGTGCACTGAACCGGACGCTCGAACTCGACCCGACGGACGCCGCAGCCACTCATCTGCTCGCCGTCGTCGACGGTGCGCAGTGGCGATTCCGGAACAGCATCGCGGGCCTGCTGCGAGTGGGCGCGATGGACGCCCAACGCGCCGACGGTATCCGGCACACGGTGCAATGGATGCTGCGTCGGGCGGCCGTGGTGCTGTTCGCCGTCCTGACGCTCGCAAGCATCGTCGTACAGGTCGGCGGATCGCAGAGCACCGCGTCATCGTCATCGGCATCGGCACCGGCATCGGCACCGGTCTCGCCGACCCCGCAGCGCCCCATCACCACCCCGGCGCCGAACGCGGGCACACCACCGGACCGGGACGGCGGGACGACCGAGACGATGACGTCCGCCGGCCGGATCGGCGCCGGGATCGCGGTGGGAGGCGTGCTCGCGGTGGTCGGCGCGGTGGTGCTGGCGACGCCGAGGGCGAGCCGCCGCGTGCTGTTCCGCGCGGTCGCGACCGATGCCACGAGTGTGCTGGTCATCGCACTGATCGCGCTGTGGCTGGGGGCACTGGTCGTCGCGGCGGCGATCGCACGGCCCGAGCCGCTCCAGGCGGCGGTCGGTGTCGCGGTCACCGCACTGATCGTCCACCGGGTCGTCGCCGTCCTGCGGCGGGCGCGCTGACCCACCTTTCGTCGTCTACCGTGAGCCGGATGACCGAATCTCGGAACCGTCCTACCGCGCTGATCACCGGCGCGTCGCGCGGCGTCGGCTCACACATCGCGCGACAGCTCTCCCCCACCCATGACCTGCTCCTGGGCGGGCGGGGGTCGGCGCAGCTCGATGCGCTCGCGATGGAGCTCGACGGTGCCTCGACGTTCGCCGTCGACCTCACCGATCACGACGAGGTCGCCGCGCAGACGGAGTCGATCAGCCGCCTCGAGGTGCTGGTCCACAGCGCGGGCGTCGCCTCGATCGGCCGCATCGAGGACTCGCCCCCCCGACGAGTGGCGATGGATGTTCGAGGTGAACCTGCTCGCCGCGGTGGAGCTGACCCGACTACTCCTGCCCGCGCTCCGCGCCGCGGGCGCGCACGTGGTGTTCCTCAACTCCGGCGCGGGTCGGCGGGCAAATCCGGGCTGGTCCGCCTATGCCGCAAGCAAGTTCGGCCTCACCGCGTTCGCCGAGGCACTGCGCGGCGAAGAGCCGGCGCTGCGGGTCACGAGTGTGTTCCCCGGCCGCATCGACACCGAGATGCAGCAGGACATCTACGCGATGGAAGGTCGGGACTACTCCCCCGCCGGACTGCTCCGTCCCGAGACGGTGGCGGCTGCCGTGGTGCAGGCGATCCACACTCCGGCCGATGCGCATCCGACGGACATCGTGCTGCGGCCGCGGTAACGACGCGTGCGCGCTGCGGCCCCGCGCACGCGAGAGGCGCAGACCGGTCTCTGCGGGTGATCGACAGACCGGTAACCAGCAGTCGAACCATGCTGTCAGAGAACGACGTTGACCATCTTTCCGGGAACCACGATCACCTTGCGCGGCGGACCGTCGAGCAGCGTCGCGATCTTGGGATCGGCGAGCGCCGCAGCCTCGATCGCCTCCTTGGAAGCGTCGGCCCCGACGACGATGCGGCTGCGGACCTTGCCCTGCACCTGCACCGGGATCTCGACGGTGTCCTCCACCAGCCAGGCCTGATCGGCCGTGGGAAACGGCCCGTGTGCCAGAGAATCGTTGTGTCCCAGTCGTTCCCACAGCTCCTCCGCCACGTGCGGCGCTACCGGAGCCAGCATCAGCGCAAGCGGCTCGGCGACGGATCGGGGAGCGCCGCCGGGGTACGACTTGGTGAGGTGGTTGGTGAGCTCGATCAACTTGGCGATCGCGGTGTTGTCCCGTAGCCCGGCGTAGTCCTCACGCACTCCGGCAATAGTCTTGTGCAGCAACCGAAGTGTGTCGTCGGACGGGGTCTCGTCGGTCACCCGCAGCTCGCCGGTCTCCTCGTCGATCACGGTTCGCCACACGCGCTGCAGGAATCGCTGCGCCCCGACGACGTCTTTGGTGGCCCACGCGCGATCCTGATCGAGCGGACCCATCGACATCTCGTACACGCGCAGGGTGTCGGCGCCGTAATCGTTGCAGATGTCGTCTGGCGCAACGGAGTTCTTGAGCGACTTACCCATCTTGCCGTACTCCCGGCGGACCTCCTGCTCGCCCAGGTAGTACTTACCGTCGCGCTCGACGACCTCCTCGGCCGGAACGTAGACGCCGCGCGCATCGGTGTAGGCGTACGCCTGGATCATGCCCTGGTTGTAGAGACGACGGTAGGGCTCGCGCGAGGTCACGTAGCCCAGGTCGAACAAGACCTTGTGCCAGAACCGCGAATACAGCAGGTGCAGCACTGCGTGTTCCACACCGCCGACGTACAGATCGAGACCGCCCGGGTCGGCAGCGCCGTGCTCCTCGGGCCGCGGGCCCATCCAATAGGTCTCGTTCCGCTTGTCGCAGAACGCCTCCGAGTTGGTCGGGTCGATGTAGCGAAGTTGGTACCAAGAGCTGCCCGCCCACTGCGGCATCACATTCGCATCGCGGGTGTAGTCCTTGAGGCCGTCACCCAGATCGAGGTCGACGTGCATCCACTCGGACGCCTTGGCAAGCGGGGGAGAAGGCTCGCTGGCGGAGTCGTCGGGATCGAACGAGACGGGCGCGTAGTCGTCGACCTCCGGCAGCAGGACGGGCAGCATCGACTCGGGCAGCGCATGCGTGCCGCCGTCGGCGTCGTACGCGATGGGGAACGGCTCGCCCCAGTACCGTTGGCGCGCGAACAGCCAGTCGCGCAGTTTGAATTGCACGGTGCCGTGCCCCGCGCCGATGCGCTCCAGGTAGCCGATCACGGATTTCTTGGCGTCGGCGACGGATAGTCCGGCCAGGTCGATCTCGGCGTTGGCGGAGTTCACCAGCGGCCCGTCTCCCGTGTAGGCCTCGGTCTCGACGCCGCCGTCGCTGCCGATCACCTCGATGATGGGCAATCCGAATTCGGTGGCGAACTCGTAGTCGCGCGTATCGTGCGCGGGCACCGCCATGATGGCGCCGGTGCCGTAGCCCATCAGCACGTAATCGCCGATGAAGATCGGTACGTTCGCACCGTTCACCGGGTTGGTGGCGGTCACTCCGAGGAAGACGCCGGTCTTGTCCTTGTTCTCCTGGCGCTCGAGATCGCTCTTCGCGGCGATGGCGGCGCGATATGCGGCCACGGCGGCGCGGGGATCCGCGGCTCCACCCTCGGTCCACCGGGGATCGGTACCGGCCGGCCACTCGTCCGCCACGAGCTGATCGACCAGCGGGTGCTCGGGGGAGAGCACCATGTACGTTGCGCCGAACAGGGTGTCGGGCCGGGTGGTGAAGACCTCGATCTCGTGCGGGGCGGCGCCGAACCGCACCCGCGCGCCATTGCTCCGGCCGATCCAGTTGCGCTGCATCGACTTGACCTTCTCCGGCCAGTCGAGGTGATCGAGGTCGTCGATCAGCCGGTCGGCATAGGCCGTGATCCGCATCATCCACTGCCGCAGGTTCTTCCGGAACACGGGGTAGTTCCCCCGCTCGCTGCGCCCGTCTGCGGTGACCTCCTCGTTGGCCAGCACGGTTCCGAGCCCGGGACACCAGTTCACCAGCGAATCACTCTGGTACACAAGGCGATACCCGTCGACGATCCGCGCACGCTCGGCAGGGGAGAGGTCGGCCCACGCCCGACCGTCGTCCAACTTCCGCACGCCCGAGGCGAATTCGGCCTCCAGGTCCGCGATCGGTCGCGCGCGGTCTTGCGCGGTGTCGTACCAGGCGTTGTAGATCTGCAGAAAGATCCATTGCGTCCAGTGGTAGAACTGCGGATCGGTGGTCGAGACCCGGCGCCGCTCGTCGTGCGCCAGTCCCAGCTTGCTGATCTGGTCGAGGTACCGCGCGATATTCGCCTCGGTCGTGACCCGCGGGTGGGTGCCGGTCTGCACGGCGTACTGCTCGGCGGGCAGTCCGAACGCGTCGAAGCCCATGGTGTGCAGCACGTTCGCGCCGATCATCCGGTGGTACCGGCCGTAGACGTCCGTGGCGATGAATCCGAGCGGATGGCCCACGTGCAGCCCCGCCCCCGACGGGTACGGGAACATGTCCTGGATGAACAGCTTGTCGGCCGGAACCGCACCGGCCAGTTCGCCCACCGGGTTCGGGGCGTTGAAGACGCCTCGTCGCAACCACTCGTCGCGCCACCGGGTCTCGATGGCGCCCGCGAGCTCCGCCGTGTAGCGGAACTTCGGCGCGGAGGACGTGGCGGTTTCAGGTGCTGCGGTCACGCCTACCAGCGTAAAGCGTGCCCCGGACGGGCACGAAACCGGTCGAAACCTATAGTGATGATGTGTTTGTGCTGGTAGTGCTCCTCGCGGTGGCTGCTGTGGCGGCCCTCATCGTCGGACTCGTCGGCCTCACCGGCCGGCTCCGCCCCAACCGGTGGGTCGGCGTCCGCAACGACCAGACGCTGCGCGACGACGCCCTCTGGCGCACCGCGAACCGGGTCGCCGGACCGGCCGTGATCGCGGCCGGCGCGATCTTCGCAGGCGGCGCCTGTGCGACCGGCGGGTCCGGCTCGCCGTGGGGGTATGCGTACTTCGCCGGCACCTTGGTGGCGGGCGTCTTCCTCGCCGGCTTCGGCGCACTGCAGGGCGCTCGCGCAGCGTCCATCCAGGCTCACCTGCAGACGGGCCTGGTGGCCTCCACGCCGGGCGTGCACACAGCCGGTGACACCACGGCTGCCGGCACGGCGGACGGGAGTGCGGCAACCGAGGACGGTACGGCCGCCGAGGCCTGTGGAGTGTCCGGCGGCTGCGGATCGTGCGCCCTGGCAGGACTCTGCACGTCGCATTCGCACTGATGGGCGGACTGCTCGCCAAACTCAAGATCGACGGTTTCATCCTCGCGATCTTGATCACGGTGCTGATCGCCACGCTGATCCCGGCATCGGGTGCGGCGGTGCGTCCCGTCGACGATCTCGTCACCGTCGCCATCGGGCTGCTGTTCTTCCTGTACGGCGCGCGGATCCATCCCCGCGACGCGCTGGCCGGATTGGCGCACTGGCGCCTGCACGTGACCATCCTGGCGTTCACCTTCATCGCGTTCCCGCTGGTCGGCGAGGCGATCCGGCTACTGCCCGCCGCGGTCTTCGACCGCAGCCTCTACGCCGGTGTGCTGTTCCTGTGCCTGGTGCCGTCGACGGTGCAGTCGTCGATCGCGTTCACCTCGATCGCGGGCGGCAACGTGCCGGGGGCCATCGTGAGTGCATCGGCGTCGAATCTTCTCGGGGTGTTCGTGACACCGCTGCTGGTGTTCGCTCTCATGTCCAGCTCCGGGGAGGTGCACTTCCACGGGTCGGCGGTCATCGACATCCTGTTGCAGCTGCTGTTGCCGTTCGTGGTCGGGCAGCTGGTGCGGCCGTGGCTAGGGGAGTGGATCAGTCGGAACGCCGGCACCCTCAAATACGTCGACCGAGGCTCGATCGTCCTGGTCGTGTATTCGGCGTTCTCGGCAGGCGTACGCGAGGGAATCTGGCACACCGTCTCGTGGGTCAGCGTGCTCGAACTCGTGGTGCTCGCCGTTGTGCTGGTGACGCTGATGCTGTGGCTCACCCACTTCGTGGCCGGACGGCTCGGTTTCGACCGGGCCGACTCGATCGCAATCCAGTTCTGCGGCACCAAGAAGTCGCTGGCCACCGGGCTGCCGATGGCCGCCGTTCTGTTCGCCGGGCAACCGGTGGGTCTGATCGTTCTACCCCTGATGGTGTTCCACCAGGTGCAGCTCATGATGTGTGCCTGGCTGGCCGGTCGGTATGCCCGCGAGCTCCCTGTGCACATCGAGGACAATCCGGCCTGACGGCACGTTCTCCTCAGCGTGCGGGTGCCGACACCGAATCCCGCTCCACGAGCGGGCACCGCAGCCGATGCACCTCCGGCTGCAGCGGACGGTCCCCGATCAGCGCAGCGATCAACTCTTCGGCGGCGAGCCGACCCATCTCGTAGTGCGGCAGGGCGACGGTGGTCAAGGCCGGGCGGATGACGGCGGCGAGATGTTCCTGGTCGTCGTAACCGACGACCGACAGGTCCTCCGGGACCCGGACACCCAGACGCCCGGCCGCCAGGATCACTCCGAGCGCAACCCGGTCGTTGAAGCACATCACCCCGGTCGGGGGGCGCGGACCCCCGATTACCCGATCGGCGATGGCGATGCCCTCGTCGATGTCCGAGCCAACGAAATACAGCCGATCATCGGGCACCTGCAGCCCGGCGGCCGCGAGCTCCGCGCGAGCACCCAGCAATCGCGCGGCCGTCGCGGGGTGGTCTTCGGGGCCCAGGAACAGGGCGATGTCCCGGTGCCCCGCGCTGAGCAGGGCACGAACCGCCGCAGCGCCGCCGGCCTCGTCGTCGGGCACGATCGTCAGGGTCTCCGCGCCGTCGGCCAGGCAGTTGACGAACACCGACGGCGTGTCGCGGAGCCCGACCAACGGGGTCACCCGACGCAGGCCCATCGTGGCGTACAGGATGCCGTCGACCCGGCGATCGATGAGCTCCGCGACAGCCGCAGCCTCCCGCTCACCGCGGTCGGGGGGCTCGGCATCGCCTATCCCGGTATCGATCACCATCAGCATGTGCTGGTCCTGCCACGCGCGGTCCATGGCGCCGCGGATGATCGCGCCCGCGAACGGGCTGGTGGCGATCTGGTCGGTGATCACGCCCAGCGTCGCAGTGGCCTTACCCCGCATGCTCCGGGCGATGCGATCGGGCCGATAGCCCAGCTCGTCGGCCGCGCGCAGGATTCGCTCACGCGTCGCAGCCGCGATGTTTCCCACGTCGTTGCCGTTCACCACCAGCGACACCGCAGTCTGCGACACGCCGGCCAGCGCGGCGACATCCCGAGCCGTGGTCCGCTGCGTCACGAAGCCCCTCCCTCGATTCCCCGCCGGCCGGGCCCACCGCTTCAATCGACGGAGCGGGACCTGCGGCCGCAGCGACGTACCGCGACGCTACACGCATCGACGCGGACCCTGCTCCGCCTGGCATCGCTCCGGGTCAGGACACGAGACGGGCCCCACCGACGTCTGTCGCAGCTGCGGCGCACCACTGGTCAGTTGAGGGTGACGTCCACCGGATGCGTGGCCAGGAGCGAGAGGGGCAACGCCTGCCGACGCAGGATCCTGCCCCACAGGTCCACCCTCGGGGGCACCAGGACGTCGGCGTGGTGCGACCGACACGTGATCCAGTCGTCCCGCGCGAGCTCGTCGTCGAGCTGCCCCATGCCCCAGCCGCTGTAGCCGGCGAATATTCGCACGCCGTCCAGCAACTCGTCCATCATGTCGACGTCCGCGTCGAGGTCGACCAGCACCACGCGGCCGGCCACGGGCTGCAGTCCCGCGATACCCGTCACATCCAGCCCCGCCTTCACCACGCCGAGACAGAGCGCGGCGGTCTGGTTGACGGGACCGCCGACGAAGACGGCCTTCGGCTTGGCCGCAAGCGCGTGCCAGCGCGGCAGCAGACTGTGCACCGCGGACTCACTGGGGCGGTTGAGTATGAAACCGAGACTGCCGGAATCGTTGTGCTCGATCATGTAGACCACCGTGCGACGGAACGACGGATCGGTGAGGCTCGGCGATGAGACCAGCACCGTTCCTGCCTTCACCTGCGTTCCGGCGGAGGACGGGAACTCATCAGACTGGTCGCGACCCACGCCTCAATCATGTCACGGGGTGCGCCGCCACGGGCGTCGATGGCGGGCCTGCGTAGGCTTTCAGCGTGAGCCCGCCGCGCACGCCCGACGCCCCGCAGGGTGCCACGTGGCGACATTTCCGCGACGTGCCCAACCTGCTCCGGTTGCTCGGCGTGCGACTGCTCAGCCAATTCACCGACGGGCTGTTCCAGGCCGCCCTGGGCAGCGCGATCATCTTCAACCCGGAACGCGGCGCGAGCGCAGAAGCCATAGCGGCTGGGCTGGCCGTGCTGCTCTTGCCCTACTCACTGGTGGGCCCCTTCGCCGGCGCCCTGTTGGATCGGTGGGATCGGCGACAGGTGTTCGTCGGCGCGAACCTGGTGCGTGCCGCGTTGATCGCGGTCACCGCTGTGGTGGTAGCCGTGGGGGCCTCGGACACGGCGATCCTGGTGGCGGCACTAGCGGTGGGCGGAGCGTCCAGATTCGTCGCATCTGGCCTCAGCGCTGCGCTGCCGCACGTGGTGGATCGGGAGCAGCTGGTCGCGATGAACTCGGTGACCACGACCGCGGGATCGGCGGCCACCGCGACGGGCGCGGGCGCAGCCGTGCTGCTCCGCGCGCTGTTCGGTGCGGGGAATGCCGGGAGCGGCGTCACGTTGGTCTTCGCCGTGGTAGCCGCGGCGGTGGGCGCAGCGGTCGCAACCCGGTTCCCACACCGGGTACTGGGCCCCGACCACATCGAGGCGGACGGCACCGTCGAACTCCCCCTCGAAGACCCGGTGCACCCGGGCCCGCTCCAGGCGATCGCCACCGGGCTCGCGCACGGTGCGGTCGCGGTGTGGCGGGCGCCG
>CAJCHX010000774.1 GCA_903970215.1 Acidobacteriaceae bacterium | reverse complement strand
CGACTTGGTGTCCGCGCTGACCAGCTGCGCGCGGAGCGCGTCGGTGAGCTTGCCCTGCTCGGCGATCGAGGCCAGGACGGCGACGCGGCGTTCGTCGAGTTCGCGCAGGTACTTGAGCCGCTCGTCCAGGGCGCGCAGCTGCGCATCGTCGAGACTTCCGGTGACCTCCTTGCGGTAGCGCGCGATGAAGGGCACCGTCGAACCCTCGTCGAGCAGCTTCACCGCCGCAGCGACCTGGCCTTCGCCGACGGCGAGCTCCTCGGCGAGCCGCGCCTGGACGCTGCGGACACCCGGCACGGCCGGAATTACACGATTGTCATTCAGGGTCGAACTCACTGCGCCAGCCTAAACCGTCTCGTTGTCGAGCCGTGCGAGCACCGCAGCGTCGCTCCCGGCCGCCATTGCCGCCTCGTACGCCACGTCGCCGAGTGCCCGCACCGACGGCGCCGCACCGCCGCCGACCAGAGCTGCCAAGGCGGCGACGGCTCGAGCGGACTGAAACCCGCCGACGTAGCCGGCGTAGTCCCCGGTGGCGCGGGCTGCCGCCCCTGCCACGTCGAGGGCCTCCACGGCGCCCGCGAGATCGCCGTAAGTATTGCGGCGCGTACCCGGGGCGCGCCGCTCGTCGAGCAGGACAGATCCAACATCTCCCGCGACCCCCGCCGGGTCCAGGAGCAGATCGAGCACGTCGGCCACCAGAGTCACGGCGCGCGCGTGCCGCTCGTCCGCCGGCACCGCAGCGACCGCCCGCGCCACATCAGGCAGACTGCTGACCCGGTGCGTCACCATCGCCCCCTTCCTCCCTGTGCGGTTCGCTCTCGAACCGTCCGGGCCACGCATCCGGTGCCACGCACACTTCGAACCCAGAGTCCCTCAGGTGATCGGCCAGGTCGTCGGGCAGTGGGTGCGCAGCCACCACCAGGCCGGCGGTGAGCCCCCGCGCAGCGCAGAACGACGCGATGGACGCCTCGGGCCACTCCTCGTTACCGGCCACCAGCTCGTCGTCCCGTAGCTCGACGCCCGCCCGAACGTAGCCGTCGAGCTCGTTGGTACCGAGCACGATGAGGGGCCTGCCCGCGTCGTCCGTCACCTTGGCGATGGCGAGCCGGACCCATTCCCGCGACGCGCCGGTCACTCCAGCGAGCACCTCCCGAAGTCTGACGACCAGCTCGTCCGGGGGCACCGGCGCTCCTCCTCGGACCTCGACAGCGCCGTAACGCGCCGGCTGATGCCAGAGGCCGTGACCAATCGCGGCGATGGCCCCGATTCCCGCACCCCCGATCGCTGCACCGCCCATCGGCCCGTGGCCCAGTGTCGCGTCGCCCGAAGGCGGTCCGCCCTCTGCAGGGTCGGAACCGCGGGACCGGTCGAGAGCGACCAGCTCGCTCGAATGCGTACGCGCTGATTCCGTCACTCGCTCGACGGCGCGGTCGGCCGCGTCACCCGCCACAGCCCGCGCTCGCTGGTCCACGAGATCGGCGCGGAACCCGGCGGCCGGGTCACCGGGCGGCGCCTGGGCGCGGATGTCATGCACCTCGGCGTCGGCGTCTCCCGCGATCCGCAGCAACACGGCGCGAGTATCAGCAACGGCATCAGCCACCGCGTCGGCGTACAACGCACGCGATCGCGCCACCGCGGCGGCCGCATCGACGGCTGCTGCGGCCGGACCCCACACTGCCGCTGAAGAACCGCCAAGCTCCCGGAACATCCGGGCGCAGTCACTGCGGACATCGTCATACACACACGCCCGGGCGCGTTCGGCGGCGGCTGCGGCGCGGAACGCGGCCGGGTCGGCGGACGGCCACCACAAGCCGATATCGGTCGAGTTCACCGCGACTCTCCCGCCACGCGCAGCGCATGAGCAGCACGCTCGTCGGTGGTCTCCACCGCCGCCACCATTGCGGTCAGGCGCTCCGCCGCCCGGCGCAAGGCGGGCTCCACGGCCGCGGCAGTGACCTGAGCTGCCGTATCCGAGGCCCGGACGAGCGCTTCGGTGGCAGCCGTGTATCGGTCGTCAGACGCGGGCAACGGAAGCGGAGCGGGGCATCGTCGAGCCGCGGTCGCGAGATCCCGCGCCGCAGTTCGCCACCGCTGCGGGTCGACCTCCACGCCGGTCACCGCCCGACGGCGAGCGCAGCGCGCGCGGAATAGTGTTCCGTCAACGACGCGACGGCCCGGCCGGCCAGGTCGACCAGACAGCACGCGAGCGCATCCGGCTGGTACTCGCGATAAGCGCCATCCGTGAGACGGACGTCGACCACGTATCCGCGAACGTCCACGGTGACCGCCACCGTCCGGTCTCCGCTGCGAGCAGTCACCCGCGCAGTACGGAACTCCTCATCCAACCGATCGAGTGCCGCCGAGCGTCGCTCGACCTCGGCGACAGCCTCGGCACCGCACCTTCCGACATCTGCCGATCTTCCGGCATCCATCGATCTTCCGACATCCATCGCGTCCCCCCGAACGTCGACCAGCCCCGGACCCCCGCCCGATACCGGCAATCATGCCGGATCCGCCCGATTCTCGCCAGCGGCTGCGCTCAGGCGTCGTCGTGACCACCTACGCGGCGTTCGTCCGGTGCCGCCGCATCGCTCTACTCGCCGGGAATCGCGCGTCGCAACAGGTCGGGACGGCGCTCGGCGGTGCGCGCCAGCGCCTGCTCGTGCCGCCATGCCGCGATCTTCGCGTGGTCACCCGACAGGAGCACCGGCGGCACCGTCAGATTCCGCCAGGACTCCGGACGGGTGAATGCGGGGCCCTCGAGCAGCCCGTCGGAGAACGAATCGTCCTGGTGCGAAGCCGCGTTGCCGAGAACCCCGGGCAGCAGCCGAGCGAACGCCTCGACCATCACCAGCACCGCCGCCTCGCCGCCGATCAGCACGTAGTCCCCGATCGACACCTCATGTACGCGCACGCGCCGAGCAGCGTCGTCGAACACCCGCTGGTCGATGCCCT
>CAJCHX010000773.1 GCA_903970215.1 Acidobacteriaceae bacterium | reverse complement strand
GTGCTCGGCCTGCTGGTCATCGCCTGCGCCGTCGCGTTCTCGTATTTCATGGTCAACCGTTCGCCGACCACCACCGCGGCACCGTCGGGCGCACCCGCAGCGGCGACCACCGCCGCGCCCGGGGCATCCGGCTCCGGCGCCGCAGGTGACACCGAGGCGCCGGGCCAGGCGACGGTGTCCGACGGGTTCGCGCCCCCCAGTTCCACCGGTGACGCCACGATGGTCCCGCTGACCCTCACCGCAGGCGGCTCGGGCGCCGCACAGGTCACCGTGGACGGAGTGTCCGGAACGACCGTGCCCACGACCGGAACCGTGCCGTGGACGTGGACCGGCGCCGCCACGATCCCCGACGGGACGATGACTCTGACCGTCGTCGGCACAGGGACCGTCAGCTGCTCGATCACGGTGGACGGACAGGAACTGAGCAAGCACTCGGGCGACGGTCGCGCAGAATGCGGCATCAAGCGGGTCCAGCAGTAGGCTCCGCGGTGCCGGCTCCGGCGGTCGGCGAGTCGGCCGTCGGTACTATGCGGTCCGTGGCGAACCGAGGAGACCAGCGACGCGGCGGGGATCTCGCCGCCCGCACTCGGGACGTGTGGGTGCCGATCTCGGTCTTCCTCATCATCCGCGCGGTAGGTCTGGGCGTGCTCGCGCGGTTCGCGCAGCTGCGCCACCAGAACTTTCCCGACCTGCTCGCCGCCTGGGACGGCAAGTGGATGATCGGTCTGGCCACCTTCGGATACGACGACATGCCGTGGCGCTTCGTCGACGCTCGCGGAATTCACACCCCCGACACGGCGTACGCCTTCTTCCCCGGCTACCCCGTCCTGGTGCACTACGTGGCGAACTTTCCCGGCCTCAACCCCTTCCGCGCCGGTCTGGCGGTCAATCTCGTGCTCGGATCCGCCGCGGCTGTCGCCGCGTACCGGCTGGGCCGGCTCTGCGTGCGAAGAATGCCCCACGTGTCCGACCGCTACGCCGAACGCGTGGCGCTCCTGACCACCGTGTTGTTCGCCGCCGCGCCTATGGCGATCGTGATGTCGATGGTCTACACCGAGGCCGTGTACTGCGCGCTCGCCGGATGGGCCCTGGTCGGGATACTGGAGCGACGCTGGCTGGTCGCGGCCGCGTGCACACTCCTCTCGGGCCTGTGCCGGCCGACCGCAGTGGTGCTGATAGGCGTGGTGATGCTTGCCGCGATGCTCACGGTCTTCGGGGTCGGCGCGGATGCGGGCGACGACGCCCCGCGCGCGGAGTCGGCCGTCACCGGGCGCGCGCGAGCCGCGGTCTGCTTCTTCGTCTCACCCCTGGGGTGGCTCAGCTGGATTCTTGTGGTGGCCCGCCACACGGGCTCGCTGACCGGCTGGTTCCAGGTGCAGACCGACGGCTGGGGCACCACTTTCGACCTCGGGAAGCAGACCTTCCAATTCGTCAACTACACGCTGGTCAACGGCTCGGACGTGGCGGACGTGTCCACAGTGGGCCTGCTCGGTCTGTCGGTGGTCCTGATGGTGATCGCGTGGCGGTCCGGGATGCCGTGGCAGGTGACGCTGTACGGCTCGCTGGTCCTGATCTCGTTACTCGGGTCGGGTGGGCTGATGATCTCCCGTCCACGGCTGCTGCTGCCGGCGTTCGTCCTACTGGTTCCCATCGCGGTCGCACTGGCACGGCGCTCCCCGGCGGTACAGGCCTGGTCGTGCACCGCCGTCATCGTCGTCACCTGCTGGTACGGCGCGCATATGGTGAGCGTGTATCCGCACGCCATCTGACCGAGAGGAACGCCACGTGCACGAGCTGTTCGAGCGTCGGGCCAGCACCCGATCCCTGGATCCGGCGACCGAGGTGACCGGCGCGCAGTTGCGTGACATCCTCGACGCGGCACGATGGGCGCCGACGTGGGGCGGGGTCGAGCCCGTCCGCTTCATCGCCGGGCGCCGTGGCGACGGCGTGTTCGAACGCCTGGCGGAGACTCTGCGCCGCGGAAACACGTGGGCGAAGCAGGCCGGCGCGCTGGTGCTGGTATGCACCGAAGTCCGCGAGGAGAACCGGCCGGACCGGTACTCCGATGTGGACGCGGGTCTGGCCACCGCACAACTGATCCTGCAGTCTGTGGCGTACGGCCTGGTGGCGCACCCGATGGCCGGCTTCTACCCCGACCAGGCGCAGGCGGAGTTCGCGGTTCCCGCCGACTATCGCCCCATGGTGATGGTCGCGATCGGGGCTCCGGCGGCGCCCGGCGCCGGCGACCCCGAAGTGGCGGCGCGTGACGCCGCACCGCGTAGTCGGCTGCCGCTCGACGAGGTCGCCTTCGGCTCCCGGTTCGGAGTCCCCGCACAGCTCGACTGATATCGCTCGGACATGGCCTGCCACCAGGGCGATTGCAGGCCGCTGAGCGCGCGGTGTACCGTCTCCTGCATGCAGCGTGTGCTCCTCCTCGGGTGCCGCGGCGGGGCCTGATCTCGGGCCGGCTCCCCGTCGCGGGTTCAGCCGTGGAAATGGCGTCGCCGGTCCGAGTAGTCCACTCCCGACCCGACGCACACACCGATTGCATCGGGTCACTCATCGACAAAGGAACCCCCCGATGACCCCCGCAGCCGATTCCTTCACCTCCGGTGTCTCGCGCATCGTCACCCCCGCGGGCGCGGCACCGGCCGACCAGCCGGCATGGAACACCCAGCGCAGCACCGCGATGCCCGCTCACCGATACCGCTCGTACGCCGACGAGGTCGAGAAGATCGCACTCCCCGATCGCACCTGGCCCGACACCGTCGTCGACCGTGCCCCGCTGTGGTGTGCGGTGGACCTCCGAGACGGCAATCAGGCACTGATCGACCCGATGAGCCCGGCTCGCAAGCGCCGCATGTTCGATCTGCTGGTCCGCATGGGTTACAAGGAGATCGAGGTCGGCTTCCCCTCGGCCAGCCAGACCGATTACAACTTCGTGCGCGAGATCATCGAGGACGGGGCGATCCCCGACGACGTCACCATCCAGGTCCTCACGCAGTGCCGCGACGAACTGATCGAGCGCACCTTCGATGCCTGCCGCGGCGCGAACCGCGTGATCGTCCACTTCTACAACTCCACCTCGGTCCTGCAGCGGCGCGTGGTGTTCCGCGCCGATAAGGAGGCGATCAAGGGCATCGCCACCCACGCCGCGCACAAGGTGCTCGAGGAGCAGAGGAAGTACCCCGACACCATGTGGCGGTACGAGTACTCGCCCGAGTCGTACACCGGTACCGAATTGAGCTTCGCCAAAGAGGTGTGCGACGCGGTCACTGAGATCATCGCCCCGACCCCCCAGAACCCGATGATCCTCAACCTGCCGGCCACCGTCGAGATGGCCACGCCCAACGTGTACGCCGACTCCATCGAGTGGATGCACCGCAACCTGGCGCGACGCGACTCGATCATCCTGTCGCTGCACCCGCACAACGACCGCGGCGAGGGGGTCGCGGCAGCCGAGCTGGGCTACCAGGCCGGCGCCGATCGGATCGAGGGTTGTCTGTTCGGGAACGGCGAGCGCACCGGCAACGTGTGTCTGGTGACGCTGGGGCTCAACCTGTTCACCCGCGGCATCGACCCGCAGATCAACTTCTCGGACATCGACGAGATCCGGCGCACCGTCGAATACTGCAACCAGCTGCCGGTACACGAACGCCATCCGTACGGCGGCGATCTCGTGTACACCGCGTTCTCGGGCAGCCACCAGGACGCCATCAACAAGGGCCTGGACCAGATGAAGGCCGACGCCGACGCTGCGGACTCCGATATCGACGACATCTTGTGGCAGGTCCCCTACCTGCCGATCGACCCCAAGGACGTCGGGCGCACCTACGAAGCGGTGATCCGGGTCAACTCGCAGTCCGGCAAGGGCGGGG
>CAJCHX010000772.1 GCA_903970215.1 Acidobacteriaceae bacterium | reverse complement strand
GGCGAGGTGGTTGGCCTGCGCGATCAACTCGAGGTAGGGCCACGCCCCTTCGAACCGCCGCGACATCGCGCGCAGCCCGGTCGCGTCACCGGTCACCCCGTACTCGAAATACGCCCCGGAATCGCCCGGTCCGCAGTACCCGTGCGAGTTCGGGGGGAAGGCGTACCGGGCGAACGTCAGCGGCCCGGACGCCGGAGCGGACATCAGCAGATCCTCGGTAGTTGTTCGCCGATGGGCATGTCGACGACGCGCGTGCCGCCCAGGCCCGTGGCCGCCACCACCATTGTCGGGTGTTCCGGGACACACCGACCGATAGCCCGTGCGCCGGTGCCCATCGGATGTGCCCGCATCACGTCCAGCACTCGGTCGGCGTCCTCCGGCGCGACCACGGCCACCAGTTTCCCCTCGTTCGCCACTTGGAACGGGTCCAGTCCGAGCAGGCCGCACGCGTCCTTCACGGTCTGAGGAACCGGCACGTCGGACTCCACGAGGTGCATCCCCACGCCCGACGCCTTGGCGATCTCGTTGAGTGACGCCGACAGGCCGCCCCGGGTCGGATCGCGCAGCGCGCGGATGTCCGCACCCGTGGCGATCATCTCGGCCACCAGAGAGTTCAGTGGTGCCGTGTCGCTGGCGATCGTCGTGCCGAATTCGAGGCCTTCACGACAGCTCAGCACCGCCACGCCATGCACGCCGATGTCACCGCTCACCAGGATCGCGTCGCCGACCCGCGCTCGCGTGGGCCCGATGTCGACGCCACCCGGGACCAGTCCGATCCCGGTCGTGTTGACGAACACGTCCCCCGCACCGCCAGAGGTGTTGTCGATGACCTTCGTGTCACCGGTCACCAACTTGACCCCGGCGGCCTCGGCCGCGCGACCCATGGCGGCCGCGATGCGTTCGATGACCGTCAGCGGGGTCCCCTCCTGGAGAATGAACGCGGTCGACAAGACCAGCGGCACTGCGCCGGCCATCGCGAGGTCGTTGACCGTACCGTTCACCGCGAGGTCGCCGATACAGCCACCTGGAAAGAACAAGGGCTTCACCACGAACGAGTCGGTGGAGAAGGCGATGCGGCTGTCCCCGATCGACACCACCGCCGAGTCGCCCAGTTCGGCCGCCGCCGCCGCGCCGAAGGCGGGCAGGAAGAGCAGTTCGATCAGTTCCGCCGTCATCGCGCCACCGCCACCGTGTCCCATGACGATGTTCGGGGAATCGCGCAGGGGCAGTGGGCACGTCCAGTTCGCGGCGTCCACCACGGGGGCAGCAGTGTCGGTCATCGCGCGCCCACCGTGCTCAGGCGGCGGTACGTGTAATAGGCGGCACACGCGCCTTCGGAGGACACCATCGTGGCCCCCAGGGGATGGCGCGGCGTGCACTCGCGCCCGAATGCCGCGCACTCGTGCGGTTTCAGCAGCCCCTGCAGCACCTCGCCCGAACGGCACAGAGTCGATTCCGCGGTGCGGATGCCCGTGACTGCGAAGCGGTGCTCGGCATCGAAATCGCGATACCGCTCGGAGAGTCGCCAACCGCTCTGCGGAATCATCCCGATGCCGCGCCACGTACGGTCGGTGACCTCGAACACGTCGCGCAACATCGCCATCGCCGCGGGGTTGCCGTCGTCGCGGACGGCCCGGGGATAGGCGTTCTCCACCTCGTGTCTACCCGTCTCGAGCTGAATCACCGTGCGGCGGATCCCCTCCAGGATGTCCAGGGGCTCGAACCCGGTCACCACGATCGGCACGCGATACCTCTCCGCGAGCGCCGGGTACTCGCGTGTGCCCATGACGCTGCACACGTGCCCGGCCGCGAGGAACGCCTGCACGCGACAGTCCGGCGACTCCATGATCGCCGCGATAGCAGGTGGCACCAGCACATGCGAGACGAGCAATGAGAAGTTGGTGATGCCGAGGCGCTTGGCCTGGAACACGGTCATCGCGTTGGCCGGTGCCGTGGTCTCGAAGCCGATGCCGAAGAACACCACCTCCCGATCAGGATTGTCCCGAGCGATCCCGAGAGCGTCGAGCGGCGAATACACCACCCGCACATCGGCGCCCGCGCTCTTGGTCCGGAACAGGTCCTCGCTGCTTCCGGGAACCCGCAGCATGTCCCCGAAGGAACAGAAGATCACCCCCGGCGCTTTCGCGATCTCGAGCGCCTTGTCGATCATCTCCAGCGGCGTCACGCACACCGGGCAACCGGGACCGTGGATCATCTCCACCGCGTCCGGGAGCAACTGGTCGATTCCGTGACGGATAATTGAATGTGTTTGCCCACCACAGACTTCCATCATCGCCCAACGCCGGGTGGTCACCTCGTGGATCTGGTCGAGCAGCCGCCGAGCCAGCTCCGGATTGCTGAATTCGTCGAGATATTTCACGACACACCGTCCTTCACATCGACTCCGGCCTGCTGCGCCGCCATGGCGAATCCGTCCCCGAACTCGGTCTCGAGGATCCCCATGCGGTCGAAATCGGCGAGCGTCTGCAGCGCGGACTGCTCGTCGAGTCGTTGAATTGCGAATCCGACGTGCACCATCACGTACTCGCCGACGCGAATGTCGGGGATGTACTGCAGGCAGACATCTTTCAGAACGCCGCCGAAGTCCACCCTGGCCGTAGTGGTGCCATCCCGTTCTTCGAGGACGAGCACCTTGCCCGGAACTGCCAAACACATCGCGAAACTCCTAACGCTCGTCCGTACACGTCGCGCCGACCAGGATCTGTCCGAGCGCTATCCCACCGTCATTGGCCGGCAGTAGGGCCGGCCGAAGCACGTCGAAGCCCTCCGCCGAGAGTTGCGTCGTCGCCGATTCCAGCAGCACCGCATTCTGGAAGACGCCACCACCCAGCGCGACGGTCTCGAGTCCCGTCAGCGCCCGTCCGTGGCGGGCGAATTCGACAATCATGTCGGCCACCGCGCGGTGGAACCGCGCGGCGACCATCGGGATCGGAACGCAGGACTTCACATCGTCGACGATCGCCGTGATGAGCGGGGCGGGATCCGCCTCGAGCCGCCCGGTACGAGCCGCCGGCTCCAGCGCGAACCGATAGGGATGATCGGCCTCGACTCCCCGCGCTATTCCCTCCAGCTCGATCGCCGCCTCGGCCTCGTAATCCACCTCGTGACAAATCCCCGCGAGGGAGGCCACGGCGTCGAACAGCCTGCCCATGCTGGATGTCGGCACGCAGCCGAGTCCCGTATCCAGCTGATGCGCCAAGACCCGGCGCTCATCCGCCGGGCAGGCGGCCACCGCTGGGCTGTCGTCGCACCACGGCAGGCCCGCGTGACGCAGATGAGCCATCGCCATCCGATACGGCCGGCGGACGCTCACGTCGCCGCCCGCCAGCGGCACGTACTTCAGTTGCCCCAGGCGTTCGAATCCCGCATAGTGGGCGATCAACATCTCGCCACCCCATACTGCCCCGTCGGTCCCGTAACCCGTTCCGTCCAGGGCGATTCCGATCACCTTTCGGCCCGGTGCGACACCGTGCTCACCCATCACCGAGGCGATGTGGGCATGGTGGTGTTGCACCTCGAACACCGGTCGGCCATCGGCGACGCTGCGAGCCCACAGCGCCGATCGGTAAGCGGGATGGGCGTCCACCACCAGCCGCGTCGGCGTCACGCCCGTGATCATCGCGAGATGACGGGAGGCGGTCGCCAGGGCATCGATCGTCGCCGCGTTGTCCACATCCCCGATGTGCTGGCTGATCCACCCGAGTCGACCACCGCCGATTCCACAGGTGCACTTGAGATCCGCCCCCACCGCGAGCGTCGGCTCGACGTCGAAGGGCAGAGCGATCGGTAGCGGCGCGTAGCCGCGCGATCGGCGGATGGGCAGTTCGACACCGGCGACGAACCTGGTGACCGAGTCGTCGCAGGGGACGACGATGCCGCGATCGTGGGTGAGCCATGCGTCGGCCAGCGGCGCCAACAACCGGGCAGCCTCGCGGTCGTCCGTCACGATCGGCTCCCCCGACAGATTGCCGGACGTCATCACCAACACGTCCGGGCCGGGCGCGTCACCGTCGAGGCCGAACAGGAGCCGGTGTAGCGGCGTGTACGGAAGGAAGATCCCCAAGTCCGAGACGTCGGGGGCGACGGACGCGGCGACCTCTGTGTTGCCCGGCCGACGAGGCACCAACAGAATCGCATGCCGCGGTCCGGTCAACACCGACTCGGCCGCCGGATCGAGGTCG
>CAJCHX010000771.1 GCA_903970215.1 Acidobacteriaceae bacterium | reverse complement strand
GCCGGGCGAGTTGTGGGTGGTGTATCAGCATCGGGTGTCGGTTCCCATGTTTCTCGTCCAGATGGGGTGTCGCGTTACTGCACTGGGTCACTCGACCGCATTGCTCTCACGCGAACGTCCCTCGGTCGATCTCTGGCGCTTGCTGGTCGCAGCGTGGGCTGACATCGTCCCCACCGAGGTTGGACGGGGCCGCCTGACCGACGAGCAGCAAGATCGCTACGCGAAGGCGAGCCGGGTGGCCCTCAAGTCGGGCCTAACCGTGAGCGGCTGTGAGATGGAGTGGACAGTGAAGGAAGCGGAGAGCGCGCGGGTGCTGCTGATTGATGGGCCTGGCAGGCTGCGACCGGACGACAAATCCCAGTCGCTATCCGCCGATTTGATTCACCAGTTCGTCCGCTGCCGAGGAGCGACTGCGATTGTCGGCCTGTATGACGACCACCTTCTTGCTTCGTGGAAGCGGTGTGCGGATACCTTCATTGAAATCAGTGGTCCGATCGACGGCGAGCACCCCAGAGTCGGTGAGGTCGACGTGATGGTGTCGAGCCGGAAACACATGACACGTGCCCGATTCGAGTTGTTCTGGCACCGGACGACGCGGGATCGGCGAATCCATTTCATAGACCCGTCGGTCGGCGAGCCTGAGGTGCTCGATGAGTCGGCCGATGACGCAGGGGAGTTGTCGTGAGCAGAACCTGGGGAGTCGACCTTTCGACCACGCCGTCGAAGACGGGCGTGGTGTCGGTCGAGTGGAAGGCGGGCCGACCTGGCGAGTTCGCCTGGCACCGTGGTGAGGCGCGTACCCGTGAGGTACTCGTGGAGAAGATCGCGCAGACGGCGTCGAGCGAGTGGTGGGCCGTGGACGTCCCATTCGGCTGGCCCGATGGCTGGGCCGAGTTTGTGACGAGGCACAGAACCGGGCCGTCGGCATTGCCCCCGGCCCCGCCCGGTGAAACCCCTTGGTTCCAGGTCGCGCGCCGTGTCACCGACCGCGTTGTGACTGGTCCTGGGTTTCCCGACGGACGCCATCGGACCCCCGGGTTCAGCGTCACCTTTGACAAGCTCGGCGCCACTGCGGCCGCATGGGCATCGATCGAGTGCGACCTCCACCGTCGGGGTATTGCGATCGACAGATCAGGAACCGGCGACGCCGTCAAGGTGTGCGAGACCTACCCGGCGGCAGCATGGCGATTGTGGTCGCAGCAGGACAACCCGGTGAGCGCGACCATTGCGGTGTACAAGTCGGTCCTGGACAAGGTCGTTTCGCCCAGTGAAGGATTTAGCTGGGAGAAGCTTACCGATCATGAGCGCGATGCCCTCGTCTGCGCGGTCGTTGCGAGAGCGCGCGCCTTGGAACGGACGGCGCTTCCCGTCGACCACCTTGACGTCGCAAAGCAGGAGGGCTGGATACACCTACCCCTAGCGGACGTAGACCTTCCTGAGCTTCTGGGCTGAGTCGGCTGTCCAGTCGGTGCGCGGTGCCTTTCGCAGAGCCTCGCGGGATAGACCATGGTGACGGTGATGGCGGTGCCGGCGCGCGTCGTCGATCGAGATTCGCAGCCATGAGTCGACCACTCCTCCGCAGGCCCGTATGGCTCGAGTCCCGAGTTCCGCTCACGCGCCATACTGGTGCAACACGCGCTCGGCCCGGTCCAGCTGACGGGTCACATCGTCGGGGTGGTGCCGGATCGCCCAGTCCGTGAACTTGAGCGCAAGATGCGCGACGTAGGGCCGGAGCACGCTTGACTCGACGAGCTCGTCGACCTGATCCCAGATGTGTTGTCCCGCACCTTCGAGGTCGAAGGCAAAGTGTGCGAGGTCAAACCGACTGTCCCCCACGCACGCACTCTCCCAGTCGACGATGGCTGTGAGGACACCGTCGTCGTCCGCGAGAACGTTGCCCGTGTGAAGGTCAAGGTGGACCAAACCCGTCGTCGGTAATCGTCCAGCGTCCGTCTCGTCCCCGACGGCCTTGATCCTGTCGAGGAGTGCCGAGCTGCGCGCGCTCCACAGCCGTAGCGGTGCGTGCATGGCGTACCCGTCCTCACCCACTGTGAGGGTGTGGATCATGAACTCGCCCCAGGGCCGGAATGTTGGCGCCGGTGCTGGACCGTCGATCCCGATCGCGGCAGCGACACACTCCATCACTCGCGCGACCAGATGCTGCGGGGCCGGTCGCGCGCCATGGCCGTCTGAGCGCTTCCACGGGCGACCGGGCATGACGAGCTGCGCGGACAGAGTCCAGCCATCGATGGCGACCACGCGGATGTAGTCGGGCACAGGCACGCCGCGATCTCGCAGGGCATTCAGCGCAGGCAGCAAGACCTCGTATCGGTCCGCGACTGCCTCGTCCGGGAACCACTTGAGCACCACCGGCGTGCCGTCCGCATCTGTCGCGAACCATGCCCCACCACCGGACTCGCCAGCGTCGGCGCGACGGACACGCTCGAAGCCGAGGTCTCGCAAGAGTGCACGTTCCACGCCGTGACCACCACCCTGGCGGAGTTTAGCGGCCGGGGGATCCGCGGAAGACTGATCCGCGCCTCCGGCAGGCCTCGGCCAAATGTGGAGCGGGCGCGACCTGCAGGTTTAGTGATCAGCGCTGCATGGCAGGTGCCGTAGGGCCACTGTTGTCGCCCATCCTGGGCTGGAGCAGGCCGGGGCCAATCTCAAGCCCTGGTGGCCTCGAAAGGGCGGCCGGTGAGCCGCTCGAAGGCATCGACGTACTTCGCCCGGGTCTGCTCGACCACCTCGTCCGGCAACATCGGCGGCGGGCTGGTGCGGTTCCAGCCCGATGCGCTGGTCAGCCAGTCACGGACGAACTGCTTGTCATAAGAAGGCTGCTGCCGCCCGGGCTGCCAGTCCTCGGCCGGCCAGAACCGTGACGAGTCGGGGGTGAGCACCTCGTCCGCGAGCATCAGGGTCCCGTCCGTGGCGACGCCGAACTCGAGCTTGGTGTCGGCGAGAATCACCCCGGCCGCGGCCGCCTGCTCGGCGGCGCGACGGTACATGGCGAGGGTCAGTGTGCGGAGCTGCTCGGCGCGGCCAGCGCCGACCCTCGCGACGACGTCGTCGTAGGTCATCGGCGCGTCGTGCTCGCCCGTCGGCGCCTTTGTCGTCGGCGTGAAGATCGGCTCGGGCAGACGGCTGCCGTCGAGGAGTCCGGTGGGCAGCGCGACGCCATGGACCGCGCCGGTGCGCTGGTATTCGGCCAGCGCGCTACCGGTGAGGTAGCCGCGGGCGACGCACTCGACCGGCACCATGTCGAGCCGTCGACACAGCATCGACCTGCCACGCAGCGCATCGGCGTAGGCCCGGAACTCGCTCGGGTACTCCGCGACATCGGCAGTGACGACGTGGTTCGGCGCAAGGTCGGTGAGGTGGCCGAACCACCACAACGACAGCTGGCTGAGGATCGCGCCTTTGTCCGGGATGTCGTTCGGGAGGACGTAGTCGTAGGCCGAGATCCGGTCGGTCGCGACGATCAGGAGTGAGCCGTCGTCTGCGGAGTACAGCTCGCGTACCTTGCCGGAGTGCAGATGCCGGTCGGCGAGCCCGGCCAGGGCATCGGTGGTCGTGGGCATGGTGGTCTCCTGGTCATCGAGTAGGTGGTGGACCGTGGAGAGCACGTGCTTGGCGTCGGCGAGCCCGGCTTCGAGCCGGTGCAGGTGCCGCTCGACGATCGTGGCCACCTCAGCGGGATCCTCGCGAGCGGCGAGGATCTGCCGGATGTCGTGTAGCGGCATCGCAACCCGACGAAGCTGCGCGATGAGCCGCGCCTCATGGAGCTGCTTCGGCCGGTACAGCCGGTAGCCGGTTGCCGCGTCGACGACGGCCGGCACGAGTACCGACGAGCTGGCGTAGAACCGCAGCGCACTGACTGTCAGGCCACTCGCCTTCGCTATCTGACCGATTCCCAGCAGCGTGTCATCCACGTCGCCAACCCTGAAGCCTCAACATGGTTGAGAGTCAAGCAGCGCGACATTTCCCTGTCCTGAGATAGGTCACACGGTGCACCCAGCCCTACACATGGCGAACCTTCACCGCTGATCGCGGCTGAGCCGGTGGCGTTGCCGGGGGCTCACGCCAAGGCCCGACGCGATGGTTACGGCCGACCGATTGCCTGATCTTCCAGTGTGGCGGCGGAGGTTCCGCTGCAGGGGTCCTCGCCGACGGGGGAGCGGGATGGAGCCCAGCCGACGGTCGAGACAGACTGTCGGGAACGGAGTTCTGAGGTCACTCCCGCAATGAAATCCTTTCAAAGGTTCCTCGCCGAGTTGGTCGGCATCGATGCTCAGGAGACGCAGAAGCCGGGGACCGATGGCCGAA
>CAJCHX010000770.1 GCA_903970215.1 Acidobacteriaceae bacterium | reverse complement strand
ACAAGCTGACCGCGTCCGACGGAGTGCTCGAGAAGTTGATGGCCAAGGATGGTGTGCTGGACAAGCTCACCGCCCCTGGCGGTGTGCTGGACAAGCTGGCCCGCCGCGACGGCGTCATGGACAAGCTCACCGCCGAGGGCGGGGTCCTCGACCGGGCGGTCGTGGACGGCGGCCTCATCGACCAACTGATCGGCGAGGGCGGCGCCATCGAGCGTGCCATCGCACCCGGCGGGCCCCTCGATGCGGTCACCAAGCTGACCGACGTCATGGAGGAGTTGTCGCCCAACATCGACCACATGAACGGCGCGGTGGCGGAGCTCAACGACGCGGTCACGCTGATGACCGCTGCTGTGGCGCCGATGAGTGATCTGGTCAATCGGCTGCCCAGACGGATCCGCAAGGGCCGCGAACCGCGCGGGCACGATCGCGGTGTCGCCGATTCCTTACCGCACTACGACGGCCCACCTGTGCCATGATCGGATGGCCGTGCGGTGTCCGGCCGGTGATGTCCGGGCGGCGCACAGCGTAACGTGTGGCGATTTCTCGTAGCCGAACCTGACCCGGTCGAGACCGGCGCGTGAATCGTCGCGGAACTGTCCGGGAACATCGGCGGGGGGCCTTTCGTGACACCGAACGCCTTGGCTAGCTTCGGCATATGAAGATCACTGTGCTGGGTACGGGATACCTGGGAGCCACGCACGCGGCGTGTATGGCGGAGCTGGGCCACGAGGTGCTCGGTGTGGATGTGGACGCGGGCAAGGTGGCCGCGCTGTCCGAAGGAAAGGTCCCGTTCCACGAGCCGGGGCTTCCGGCAGTGCTCAAGCGCAACGTCGACGCGGGTCGCCTGCGGTTCACCACCTCTTATGCGGAGGCCGCCGAGTTCGGCGACGTGCACTTCATCGCCGTCGGGACTCCGCAGCGCAAGGGCGAATTCGCTGCCGACCTCACCTATGTCAACGCCGTCGTCGATTCGCTGGTGCCCCATCTCACGCGTGACACCGTGATCCTGGGCAAATCCACGGTGCCGGTGGGAACCACCGATCTCCTACGCGCCCGGGCGCGCGTCGCGACCACGTACGCCGTCGAATTCGCCTGGAATCCCGAGTTCCTCCGGGAGGGGCACGCGGTGGCGGACACACTCGAACCGGACCGACTGGTGCTGGGAGTCGAGCCGGGCGGTCGGGCAGAGGAGGTGGCCCGGGAGATCTACGCCCCGATCCTGGAGCGCCAGACCCCGTTCTTCGTGACCGACACCGCGACCGCCGAGCTGGTGAAGGTCTCCGCGAACGCCTTTCTGGCGACCAAGATCTCGTTCATCAACGCGGTCGCCGAGGTGTGCGAGGCGGCCGGCGCAGACGTGGTCTCGCTCGCGGACGCGATCGGTGTGGACACGCGGATCGGCCGCCGATTCCTCAATGCCGGAGTGGGATTCGGCGGGGGTTGCCTGCCGAAGGACATCCGTGCCTTCATGGCTCGTTCCGGTGAGCTGGGCGCGAGCCACATGCACGGCCTGCTCCGCGAGGTGGATTCGATCAACATGGGTCGGCGGACGCGAATGGTGGACGTCGCCCGGGACGCGTGCGGCTCTCTCCTCGGCGCCAAGGTCGCCGTGCTGGGCTGTGCGTTCAAGCCCGACTCCGACGATGTGCGCGACTCTCCGGCGCTGAACATCGCCGGCCAGATGCAGCTGCAGGGCGCCGCGGTGAGCGTGTACGACCCGGAGGCGATGGACAATTCGCGACGACTGTTCCCCACTCTGGACTACGCGACGTCGGCATTGGAGGCGTGCAAGGGCGCCGATGCCGTGCTGGTGCTCACCGAGTGGCGTGAATTCCGCGAGCTCGAGCCGGACGTCGTCGCCGGCGTGACCCGTGGCCGGACGCTGATCGACGGTCGCAACTGTATGCCGCGCGAGGCGTGGGAGACGGCGGGCTGGACGTACCGCACGTGAGTCACCGGTAGCAGTTACGACAGCGGATCAGCCGGAATCCCGCTGTCGTAACTGCTACCAAGTGCTTTCGTCGACGCTACTGGGCGTGTGCCGCGTCCCGACCTTCGAGGAAGAACGCCGCCACCCCGTCGGCATCGGCGAACTCCGTCGCGCTGCGGACGGCGCCGAACGGTGCGTTCCAGAAGCCTCCGGTACGGACAGTCCATGGGCCGACATACGCATACGGCAGTGCGTGGAACGAGTCCCCGGGCGATACACCGTAATTCACCTCGTCGAGCGATACGGCGACGTCGAAGTGCTCGGGCCAGAGGACCGGCGCGCCGGCGCCCAGGGTCCGCAGCGCGTCGTCCCCGACGGCGAACCAGTGCAGGACGGCGCGCGCCGCGGCGGCGTCGACGTCGAGCGAGTCGTCGACTCCGAAATCCGTGGTGTCGGCGTACACGCCGACGGGGGCTCCGGCTTCGACCCCGATCGCAGCCGCGATCTCCCGGATCGATCCCGTCAGGGCCGCCCGCCCGCGCGGACCGATGATCTCGGCACCGACGATCCGGATCGGCGATCTCGCCCCCTCGATGCCCTCGGGGGTCACCCGCAGCCGGATCGTGCCGTGCTCGCGATACTGCGGGCCGGCGATCAGCAACTCCGCGGCAGCATGCAGTCCGCGCCTGGTCGATATCGAATTCGCGTTCATGTCACTCGTGCGCGCCGATGAAGTGCGCGTACTCCGCGTTGGTGGCCAGGTTCGGGATCTGCGCGCTGGGGCCGGCCTGCTGCGCGAGTAGTGCGGCTTGCAGCTTCTGCAGGTGTGAGGGTTGCTGTGCCAGTGCGTCGGGTGTGATGGGTGGCGTCGGGGCGGTGACGCCGGTCAGCGGCTCGTCGG
>CAJCHX010000769.1 GCA_903970215.1 Acidobacteriaceae bacterium | reverse complement strand
GGCGAGGTGTGGATCGGAGCGAAGGCCGTCGAGTTGGGCCTCGCCGACGGCGTTGGCCTGCTTCGGTCGGTGCTCGCCGAGCGCTTCCCGGAAGCCACCGTCACGCCCGTTCATACCCCGAAGCCGCTGGTCACACGCTTGATGGGGGGCGGTGCGGCCGCGGTGGGCGAGGCG
The DNA here is from genome assembly GCA_903970215.1 of Acidobacteriaceae bacterium. Lineage (GTDB taxonomy): Bacteria > Actinomycetota > Actinomycetes > Mycobacteriales > Mycobacteriaceae > Tsukamurella. The sequence continues at coordinate 2,658 of CAJCHX010000769.1, read as the reverse complement.
GTCGGCGGTGCATTGAGCGTGCTGGGCGACCGCGCACTGTGGGCGCGCTACGGACTGTGAATGGATCACCGTGAACGCGATTGGTCATATCCACAGGGGTGGTCATAACCGCAGATGAGGCGGGCCGCAGAGGGACTCTCAACCTGTGGATGACCCTGTGGAAACTGTGTATGGATGGGCGTCTGCGTAGGTCTGGCAGTCCCACCGCTCCTCAGTCCGTCGTGCCACACTGGTCGCATGGACGCGCCTGACGGATCCGCCTCGATACCTGCGGTTCTCGTGCCGGATACCTCTGAAGTGACCCTCCTCGACGTTCGCGAGGACGACGAATGGGCAGTGGGGCACGCGCCCGGTGCGCAGCACATCCCGCTCGGCGAGTTGCCCGGCCGCCTCGATGAGATCGATCTCGACCGGGACCTGTACGTGCTCTGCCGGGGCGGCGGACGGTCGGAGAAGGCCGTGCAGTACCTGGAGATCAACGGCATCGAGGCGACCTGCGTCGACGGCGGGATGATCGCCTGGGTGGCTGCCGACCGGCCGGTGGTACGGGACGACGGCAGCCCGGGCGGAGTCCGGTGAGTCCTTCGCGACGGACGCTACCGCCCGGCCACCGCGCCCGGTGGGTCGCCCGCCGGCCGCCCGAGACGCTGCCCCCGGCGCCACTCCCGCCCGCCGCACCGCGCCCCACCCCTCGGTACGCCTACCTGCCACGGTGGGGGCTGCGCCAGGACTTCGTACCCCCGGCCGCGCCGCGTGCACCCGCGACGGCGGCCTGGGCGGCGGCCACGCCCCGGGTGGTGTGGATCGCAGTCGCCGTCCTGCTGATCGCCGCGGCCGCCGAACTGGCCACCTACCTGCTGCTGATGGTCAACCGGACGCGCTTGGTTCCGGGGTGGTCGGCGCTCACCGTCGACGCGGCCGCTCTACTCGCCGGACTCGCATCGTGGCCCGCTGTGGGCGTGGCCGCGGTCACGCTGGGCTGCGCCCTCGTGGAGCACCGTCGTCGTGCCTACGCGCGGCTGGCCACGGTCGACCCCCGACCTGCGTGGCAGGTGGTCGCGGGTTGTGCGGTGCCGATCGTCGGCTTCTTCGCGGTACCCCTCCTGCTGCTCGAGTTGCTGGGGGCGCAGAACCGGATAGCCGAGCACGAGGACGGGGTAGCCGCAGCCGGACCGCCGGACGTCCCCTCCGACGATCGCCGCCGACTGTTCATCCGGTGGTGGTGGGCCGGCTGGGTGGCCCTGACTATCGTCACCGTGGGGTGCGCGGCGTGGCGATACGTGGGCGGCGACCTGCAGCACGTCGCCGACGGTGTGGCTCTGACGATCGCCGTCGACGTGGCGGCGGCGGCGTTCCTCGTGGTCACGCGAGTACTGCTCGACCGGCTGGCGGAGACCGCCGTAGCGACGACGGAGGGCGAGGGCGCGCGATGGGTGATGGTGACGTGACGTCCGGGCGGAGGGCCGTCCCGCGCGTCGTCGCCCACCGGGGCGCGAGCGCCGATCACCCCGAGCACACCATGGCTGCTTTCACGGCCGCGATCGCCGAGGGCGCCGACGCCATCGAGTGCGACGTGCGGCTCACCAAGGACCAGCACCTCGTCTGTCTGCACGACCGCACCGTCGAGCGCACGTCGGACGGCGTCGGCGCTGTGTCCGAGCTGGATTTGGCCGACTTGTCGGCAATGGATTTCGGCTCCTGGAAGGCGGGCGTGCCGGCGTCGGTCGTGGTCCTGGACGAGCTGATCGAGCTGGTGCGCGGCGCGGCCAGGCCTGTGCAGCTGTTCATCGAGACCAAGCATCCGGTGCGGTTCGGGGCACTGGTCGAGCAGAAGCTGGTAGCCGCACTGCACCGGCACGGTGTGGGGCGCGGCCCCCAGGGGATCGCGTCCGCGAACTCGGTGGACGACGCGCCGGTGGTGGTGATCTCGTTCTCCGGCTCCGCGGTGTGGCGGGTGGGCCGTAACGCACCGCAGGTCCCGACGGTGCTGCTCGGCGAGGCGTCGCACCTGCTCGGCGGTGGGGCCGCGACGGCGGTCCGGGCGCGTGGCATCGGTCCGTCGGTCGCCTCGCTGCGCGAGCGGCCCGACACCGTTGCCCGCGCCCGTCAGGCGGGTCGCTTCACCTACTGCTGGACCGTCGACTCCGAGGCCGATTTCGCGCTGTGTTGCGGCTTGGGCGTCGATTACATCGCGACCAATCACCCGGCCCGTGCCCGTGCCTGGCTGACCGGGGCCTGACGGCGTGCTCCGTCTGGAGGGCTCGAGGTGGCCCGGTACGCTGGCCGGCCATGGGTAGAAGAGAACGCAATGCCGCGCCCCGTCCGGGCAGCAACCGTGCCGAGAAGCTGGCCGCTCGACGTGCTCGGGCAGGCGAGTCGGCGCCCGCGACCGCGCGGCCGTTCGCCGGGCTGGCGGCGGAGTGCGACCTGATCGCCCTGCGCAACTTCGTGTCGTCGGCGACGGCGCCGCTGCGGCTGCTCGGAACGGGGGAGTCCGGCGCGAGCCCCCGCGAGGTACGCCTCGCGACGGTTCTGCCCGGCGCGGCGCAAGCCCTCGCCCGCACGGAGGGTGACGTATTGGTCGGCTACGCGGCGCTGCAGAGCCAGATCCGCGCGGACGACCCCGCCGCCGCGCTCGCCGGCGCCATCGCGTTCGCC
>CAJCHX010000768.1 GCA_903970215.1 Acidobacteriaceae bacterium | reverse complement strand
GTCGGTCATGGCGACGGTCTTCGGTTCGCATGTCGCGACGGCTCTCGCGGGGTTGCCGGTGCCGGCGCAGATGAAGCAGGCGGCGGCTACATCGGCCGCCGCGGGCGCCCAGGTGGCCCGGACGGTATCGGGTCCCGCCGGCCTGCGGGTGGAGGCTGCTGTTCGTCTGGCCTTCGTGGACGCCATGCACCAGGCCACGCTGGTCGCGGTGGGAGCGTGCTTGTCAGGGGCGCTGCTCGCGGCAGCCGCGCTAGGGGCGCGGACGGTGGTCGAGCGGGCGGAGCAACCCGTGCCCGTGGGGTAGCGGGAAAACCAGCAGCGTGAGACGGGGCCATGACGTATCGGGCCATGGCAGGCCCCTGCGCTGCTGGTTTTCCCGGCGTCAGCGCTGCCGGTAGGAGCTCAGGAAGTTGCCGAACCGGTCCAGCGCCTCGGACAGGTCGCGTGCCCACGGCAATGTGACCACCCTCAGGTGGTCGGGATCGGGCCAGTTGAATCCCGTCCCCTGGACCAGCAGGATCTTCTCCTCGTTGAGCAGGTCGAGGACCAACTTCTCGTCGTCATGGATCTCGTGCACGTTGCGGTCGATCTTGGGGAAGGCGTACAGCGCGCCCATCGGCCGTACGCAGCTGACTCCGTGGATCGCGTTGAGCTTCTCGTATGCCACATCGCGCTGTTCGCGAAGGCGGCCGCCGGGCAGCACCAGATCCTTGATCGACTGGTATCCGCCGAGCGCCACCTGGATCGCGTGCTGCGCCGGCACGTTGGGGCACAGACGGGTGGACGCGAGCAGCGTCAGCCCCTCGACGAAGCCTGCGGCGTGATCCTTAGGGCCGGTCAGTACCGCCCACCCGGCCCGGTATCCGCATACCCGGTACGCCTTGGACAGGCCGTTGAACGTCATCACCAGCAGGTCGGGCGCGAGCGTGGCGATGGACGTGTGCTTCGCGCCGTCGTACAGGATGCGATCGTAGATCTCGTCGGCCAGGATCAGCAGCGAGTGCCTGCGCGCCAGGTCCACGAGCTGTCGGAGAGTGGTCTCGGAGTACACCGCGCCGGTGGGGTTGTTCGGGTTGATCACCACGATCGCCTTGGTGCGAGAGGTGATCTTCGCCTCGATATCCTCGATGGACGGGTTCCAGTCGTTGTCCTCGTCGCACAGGTAGTGCACCGGGGTGCCGCCGGCGAGGGACGTCATGGCCGTCCACAGCGGGTAGTCCGGTGCGGGGATCAGCACCTCGTCGCCGTTGTTGAGCAGCGCCTGCATCGTCATCGTGATCAGCTCGGAGACACCGTTGCCGAGGTAGACGTCCTCGATGTCGAAGTACGGGAAGTCGGCCACCTCCTCATACCGCGTCACCACCGCGCGGCGGGCCGAGACGATGCCCTGCGACTCGCTGTAGCCCTGTGAGATCGGCAGCGCCGCCATCATGTCGCGGACGATCGAGTCGGGGGCCTCGAAACCGAAGGCCGCCGGGTTTCCGATGTTGAGCTTGAGGATGCGGTGTCCCTCGGCCTCGAGCCGTGCCGCCCGTGCGACCACCGGTCCACGGATCTCGTACAGCACGTTCTGCAGCTTTGCGGACTGCTCGAGTGGCTTGAGCTCTGTGTGGGGGTGGTGCACGTGCGGTCTACTCATGGATTACATCGTTGCAGGCGCGGGCAAACCGTTTTCCCGCGCCTCGCTATCGGCGAGTCGCTCGGGTGTCAGAGGTTGTGGAACGCGCCGTCGATGCTGCTGGCGACGTCTATGATCCGGGCGGCCTTGACCTCCGGCTTGTCGATCTCCTCGGCGACGTACTGCGCGATGAACCGGCGGATCTCGTCGTCGACGCTCGCCACCACGCGGACGATGGACGCGCGGATGTTGTGCGACGACACGTCCACCCATACGTCGCGCGGTCGCGGCGCCTGGACCTCGATCCGCAGCTCGAGCGGATCCGCCGCCTGCACGGTGAGCGGAAGCGTGATCAGTCCGTCCACGTCGTAGCGGATTCGATCTACCCGCAGGTCGATCAGCAGACCGATCCGGAGCGGGATCTTCACCGTGAAGGTGATCAGTTCGCCGACGTGGCGCGTGAGTTTGGGCTCATTGATCTTGACGTCTGCCCACACCCGCGCCATCCCGCCGGGACCTGACGGGATGGGGCCCACCTTGAAGTCGTCGCCCGCGAGATCGGAGAAGGCGGAGCCGACCCGCTCCTCCGTGACGGCCACCTCGAAGAAACGTCGACCGAACTCCTCGTACGTCAGGTATCTCGGCACGCCGTACATATTGCCGTATGCGGGGGGCGGGTCGTAGTCGATCGACGTCCCACCCGCCGCACTACTTGCGTCCACCGGGTCGCTTCGCGCCTGCGGCGATCCCGAAGCCCTTCGCCTTCGACTCACCATCCGATGCAACCGTGCGTTCGTCGGCCGCGGGCGACGCTGACTCGGTGGCCGCCACCGGAGCGGCCGGTGCGGCCGCCGGTGCGGGCGCCTCGGTCGTAGCCGTCTGGGCGGCGTCGCCCGGTGCCGGTGCCGGTTCCGGTGCCGCAGCTGGTGCGGGCGCTGCAGTCGGCGCAGGTGCCGCCGTCGCAGGCTTTGGCGCACCAGGCTTCTTCGGCGCGCCGGGCCGACGGGCGCCCGCCGCGACACCGAAGCCCTTGGCCTTCGCCTCCCCTGCGGCCGCCAGAGTGCGGTCCTCGATGGGCGCCGACGGTGCGTCCGGGACCGGTGCCGCCGTGGTCGGTGCCACGGTGCTCGCTGCATCGGTGGGCGGCGCTTCGGTAGTCGGCGCTTCGGTGGTCGGCATGGGTGCCGCATCGGCAGCCTGGGCCGGTGCGGCTGCGTCGGGCTTCGGGGTCGCAGTGGCCGGCTTGGGTGCGCCGGGCTTCTTCGGGGCGCCGGGACGCTTGGCCCCACCGGCGAGGCCGAGTCCGACCGCGGGCTTCGCGGGTGCGGCCGCTGCTGACGGAGTTCCAGCATCGGCCGTGGGCGTCGCGTCGGCAGTCGTGGCGGATGCGGCAGGCTCCGGTGTTGTAGTGGCCGGCTTGGGTGCGCCGGGCTTCTTCGGGGCGCCGGGACGCTTGGCCCCACCGGCGAGGCCGAGTCCCACCGACGCCTTCGCGGGCGCTGCCGGTGCAGTCGGCGACGACTCTGCCGGCGCAGCGGACGCGGACGCCGCGGGGGTGGGCGCGGACGCCGCGGGGGCGGGCGCAGCCGGCTTGGGCGCACCCGGCTTCTTCGGACCGCCCGGGCGCTTACCGCCCCCGGCGATCCCCAGGCCGACTGCCGGCTTCGCATCCTTCTTCTCGGTCGGGGCGGTAGCGGCCGCGGCCGCAGCGGCGGTCGCGGTTGCCGCCGCGACTGCGGGGGCGGCCTCCTCGACGGGCTTGGAGCCACTGGCGACCTA
>CAJCHX010000767.1 GCA_903970215.1 Acidobacteriaceae bacterium | reverse complement strand
ACCCGTTCTCGACGAGGCGGGGTTCGAAACGCTGCTGGCCGAGGGGCCCGACGCGGTGCGCCCGCCCACCGAACCCGGTGGAGCCGGACCGGAGGAGGTGGCGGCGACCGGCGCTGCGGGGTCCGACCCCCCAGCGCAGTCCTGACCCCGCAGCGCAGTCCTGATCCCGCAGCGCAGTCCCGACCCGTCAGCTGAGGACGGTGGCCACGATCCCGGCGAGATAGCCCAGCCGCGCCACCTCGGACGGCCGGAAATCCGGGCCGCCGGGTCGGCCGACCAACACGACCTTGCCGATCGCGCCGAGCGGAGCGGCGGCCAGCGTGGTGTTCATGTCGTGCCACGGCGTGGGCACCCACGGCGCATCCGAGTCGAGCGCTGCGGCGGCGGGGAGTGGCAGGAAATCGAAGGACGCGGGCGGGGTTTCGGGGACGCCGGACGAGCCGAACAGCCGCCAGGCCGTGTCCGGGGTGTTGGCGAGCACCGTGCACCAGCTCACGCGGAGTACGCGGGGAACCTGATCGACGAGCATCTGTAGCTGGTCGTGGCCGGCGGCGGCGACGTGGTCGATCAGTTCGAGCTCGCGGTGCGTGTCGAGGATGCCCGAGTACGGGCGGATCGACTCGACCCGGATGCCGTCGAGCGCCTCCGCGGCGGTGATCAGCGTGTCCGGCAGCGACCGGGGGCCGAGTTCGACCACCAGGTCGTCGACCGCGAAGCCGTCGCCGCGCTCCACGACGTCCAGCGACAGGATGTCGGCGCCCACGGAGCCGAGGGCCACTGCGAGCGAGCCCAGGCTGCCGGGGCGATCCGTGAGGCGGACACGCAGCAGGTATGACACGCGGCAATTGTTGCATCCAGCCTGGATTGCGGCCGGGTGAAGCCGCGGTCGCCGCTCGGCCACCCGCGGCGATCGCAACGCCGCGGTTCGAGCGGCGGGTGGGAGCAGGCGGCGCGCGCGGGCGGTATGCGCTGGTCCCATAGACTGGACGCCATGTCTGCCATCTCCCGGGACGAGGTCGCGCATCTGGCGCGGCTCTCGCGCCTCGCCGTGACCGATGACGAGCTGGACGCGTTTGCGGGCCAACTCAATTCGATCCTCGAGCACGTGAAGGTCGTTACCGAGGTGGGCGACGTCGACGTCGAGCCGCTGACGCTGCCCGCCGGAAACGTGAACGTGGGCCGAGCCGACGTCCCCGTCGGCTGCCTCACCCCGGAGCAGGCCCTGTCCGGCGCGCCGCACGTCGTTGACGATCGGTTCGCGGTCCCGCGCATCCTGGGGGAGGAGTGACTGTGTCCGATTCTGCAGCGTCCGGATCGACCCGGACCGAACTGCGCACGCCGGGTGAGCTGACCGGGCTCACCGCCGCCGAGCTCGCGGCGAAGATCGCCTCGCGCGAGGTGTCGTCCGAGGAGGTCACGCGCGCCCACCTCGACCGCATCGCCGAGGTCGACGGCGCCATCAGCGCCTACCTGCACGTGTCGGCCGACGCGGCGCTCGACGCCGCGCGGAGCGTCGACGCCGCGTTCGCGGCCGGTGACACACCCGCGTCCCCGCTCGCGGGCGTGCCGCTCGCGCTGAAGGACGTCTTCGCGACCATCGACGCGCCCACCACGTGCGGTTCGCGGATTCTCGAGGGCTGGACCCCGCCCTTCGACGCGACCGTCACCGCGCGGTTGCGCGCCGCCGGTATCCCGATCCTCGGCAAGACCAACATGGACGAGTTCGCCATGGGTAGCTCCACGGAGAACTCGGCGTACGGACCCACCCGCAACCCGTGGGACGTGACCCGTACCCCGGGCGGCTCGGGCGGCGGCTCGTCGGCGGCGCTGGCATCCTTCACCGCGCCACTCGCGATCGGTACCGACACGGGCGGGTCGATTCGGCAGCCGGCATCGTTGACCGCCACCGTGGGGGTCCGGCCGACATACGGTGCCGTCAGTCGGTACGGCCTGGTCGCGTGCGCCTCGTCGCTGGACCAGGGCGGGCCGTGTGCGCGCACCGTCGAGGACACGGCGCTGCTGCACGCCGTGATCGCCGGGTACGACCCCAAGGACTCCACCTCGCTCGATGCGCCCGTTCCCGATGTCGTGGCCGCCGCTCGCGCGGGTGCGACCGGCGATCTGACAGGTGTGCGCGTGGGCCTGGTCAAGGAGTTCCTCGACAGTCCCGGTGTGGCGGGGGGCGTCTCGGCGTCGTTCGAGGCGGCGGTCGCCCGACTGCGCGCGTTGGGTGCCGAGGTGGTCGAGGTGAGCCTGCCGACCATCTCCTATTCGCTGGCTGCGTACTACCTGATCCTGCCGTCCGAGGTGTCGTCCAACCTGGCCCGGTTCGATGCGATGCGTTACGGCCTGCGCGTCGGGGACGACGGCAACCACTCGGCCGAGGAGGTCATGGCGCTCACCCGTGAGGCCGGATTCGGTGCAGAGGTCAAGCGGCGCATCATGATCGGCACCTACGCGCTGAGCTCGGGGTACTACGACGCGTACTACGGCAGTGCGCAGAAGGTGCGCACCCTGTTGGCCCGCGACTTCGCGGCGGCCTACGAGAAGGTGGACGTGATCGTGTCGCCGACCACGCCCACCACCGCATTCCGGCTCGGCGAGAAGGTCGACGATCCGCTGGCCATGTACCTCTTCGATCTGTGCACGCTGCCGCTGAACCTGGCCGGCCACTGCGGCATGTCGGTGCCCTCGGGGCTGTCGC
>CAJCHX010000766.1 GCA_903970215.1 Acidobacteriaceae bacterium | reverse complement strand
CACGCGCACGACGTACTGCTCGACGAACACGCCGAGGTTCGGGAAGCACAGTTCGGGTTCGGGTGGCTCCGGCGGGAACAGGTAGTCGGCGATCGCCCCGGTGACGGCGTCCTCGAACGCATCCTCGGTCAGCAGCTCCCGCAGGCCTCGGGCGACGTCCCCCTCGAAGTCGCTGAGCAGCTCGACGGCCTCGATCCCCTCGCTTACGGCCTCGCCGAAGGCCTCCGCGACGGCCTCTCTGACGACGTGGCCGGCCTTGGCCGCGAGGACGCGTTCGACGTGCGGGCGCAGGGCGTCGGCGATGGACGGCCCGGGTCCGGCGTCGGCCGGGTCCGCAGCGGTCATCGGATCGGCTCCAGGGTCAGCTCGCGGCGGTCGGCGTCGGCGATGACGGCCTTGAGGTCGCTGCGGTCGGGGTCCTCGTACCAGCCGACGGCGCGGATCAGGATGGGGTCGGCGCCGGCCGGGAAGATCAGCGCCCGGCCGAACGGTAGGGCAGCGAGGTCGGCGACGGTCAGGATCGACTCGGTCTGGATCTGGTGGGAGTAGGACCCGCCGCCGCCGTCGTTGAAGCTGCGCGAGCCGAGGCGGTAGCTGTAGTCGCCGCCGAGCTTGACCAGGTCCTCGAGGAAGCGGGTGGAGCCGGTGCCGCCACCGAAGATCCGCAGGTTCGCCGAGTCCCACAGCATGTCCATCTGCTCGCGGCCGAACGCGTTGACGCCCTGCTCGTAGCTCTGGAAGTACGCCTTGACGATGATGCCCTGGCTCCCGTAGTAGCTGTAGACCTCCGGCAGGCGGTGCCAGCGCACCACATTCGCGGCCTCGTCGAGGACGGCTGTCATCGGCAGCGGCAGCCGTCCTCCGCTGCGGCTGGCGTGGGCCTCGGCGGCGTCGCAGGTGGCTTGCACGAGCGCGGCGACGACCTGCCCGGCGCCGGCGGCACCGGAGTTGCGGGAGAGGCAGTAGAGGGTGTTGGGGCCGCGGACGAACTCGGTGAGGTCGAGGTGGGGGCGGCCGTCGCCGGGGTCGGTGACCCAGGGGCGCACGGTGTCCATACCGACGCAGCCGAGCCAGTTCGCGGCGGTCTCGAACACGCCGCCGCGCTGCTTGTCGGGGGCGAAACGCTGCTGACGGACCTGGTCGGCCAGCTCGGGCAGGCCCGCCGCGCGGAGCATGCTCTCGGCCTCGTCGCACCGTTCGTGGTCGGTGAGCCAGTCGAGCACGGTGGTGATCGGCTCGCCGCCGACCGCCGCCGCCCGCAGCAGTGCCTTCACCAGCCGGGCGGAGGCCTTGGTGAAGAACGCGTTGGAGCCGCCGGACTCCGCGACGACCTCGGACCCGGCGAACACCGCGGTGAGATTCTCGGCGGTGACGTCGTCGACGACGTAGCTCAGCGGGTCCCACCAGAAGGTGGGGCGTTCACCGGCGACCTGCTGGATGTCGAAGACGTACACCCTGCCCATCCGCGCGCGCCACGCCCGGGTGCATTTGAGCAGCGCGTCGAACTTGTTCGACGTCGCCAGGACCGGGCCGGGGGAGTCGACGATCGCCTGGATCGCCTGGGTGCTGGTCTTGCCGCGCCGCGGCCCCCAGATGTCGACGGAGCAGGCCTCCCAGTTCTGGAGCAGGGTGCAGCGGCCCGCGACAGCCACGCCGATCATCAGTCCCGGTGCCGCGGTGGCGGGGATCCCCACCCGGTCGGCGAGGTTGCGCGCCCGCTTCTCGGCGAGCGGTTCGAGTGCCCGGCCGTGGCCGAGCAGCGGTGCCACGGCGTCGATCGGGAGTCGGCGGCCGCGGCAGCGGCTCCACCAGCCCGCCGCGGCGCCGCCGCAGACGCAGACCAGGAGCACCTCGACGGCGGCGGCGATCGTGGCGGTGGGCGTCCACCGGGCCTGCCCGGTGATCAGCGTCCGGAGCACACCGGCGGGGTTCCAGGTGGACACTGTGGTCCCCACGTGTGCGGCGAGGGTGATCACGGCCGCGACGGCGAGGACGCCGCCGACGGCGACGGCCGTCAGGACGAATCCGGTATCGCCTGTGCTGCGGGGCTTTCCGGGCAGGACCCGGCGCGGGGAGGTCGCCATCACCGGTCCCCCTCCGCGGTGCGCGGTGCTGGGCGCAGGGTGTCCGACAGGACCCGGCGGCGCAGTTCCGAGCGGCACCATTGATAGGTGAGGCCCAGTGGCGGAGGGCAGGGGACGGGGGTGACCCGATCGGCGGGTCTCTTATGCGCCATGGTGTCTCCTCTTGGTCGGGGGTCAGTACTCGGGGACGGGGAAGGTGGCGACCTTCCAGTTGCCGCCGCTGGAGGTGAGTTGCGCTGCGGCAATGAAACTCTGGTAAGGGGTGGTGGTGCCGCCGACGTGCTGGACGATCTGGGTGACGGTGGCGTGCCCGATCGCTGTGCCGTCGGCGCGGGCGGTGACCTGCACGCCGCTGACGACGGCGGTGACGATGTCGTGGTCGGCCGTCCAGTCCGTCCAGTCGACGCTGCTGCGGACGGCGGGACCGGTGGTGCGGGCGGCGGCCAGGACAGGTCCGGTGAGGTAGGGCTCGGCCCGCTGTAGTGCGGCGCCCGGCGACGTGTCGGGGCCGGGTTGCCACGAGTAGATGACGGTCAGTGCCTCGGTGTACACGGTGCTGGCCGTGCCGGGCGGCAGCCCTGAGTGGACGCCGTCCTGGTCGCCCGCGGCGACGGGGGTGCGGTGGGGCCCTCCGCATCCGGTCAGGGTCAGTGCGCAGACGCCCGCCGCGAGCAGCAGGCCGATGATGCGGATGAATGTCTGTCGAATATGCATGGGGTGCTGATCCTTTCGCTATTGCAGTCCGTGGCCGTCGAAGCCCTGTTGGGTGAAGTCGTGGGCGAAGGCCAGGACGCGGTGCACGTACGGCTGGGTCTGGGTGTCCCAGTCGACCGTGCCGGAGGGCATTCCTGCGCACTGCTCAACGGCGCCGGGCCCAGCGTTGTAGCCCGCGATGTAGAGGCCTACGGCTCCGGTCGAGTCGGGGTGGACCCTGCCCTGGGCGATCCAGCCGTCGATCTGTTTGGCGAGAGCGCAGAAGAATCGGCCCTGTGCCATCACGGCGTCGCCGATGTCGGTCGGGTCGGCGGATCCCGTGTGGTCGTCGTCGCGGCCGTATGCGGGCCATGTGTACGGCTCGAACTGTGCTGGGCCCTCAGCGCCGGTGTCGCTGTGCGCGAACCGGTTGAAACTGCTCTCCGCGTCGATGTCTCCGGCGAGCAGCGCGGAGCTGATCTGTGGGCACATGGTGCCCGCGCGGCGCAGCCACGGCTCGTACGCGGCGGGGACCTTCCCGGGGGCGAGGTTGTCCACGCCGCCACCGGTCGGCCCGCCGCCGTCGGTGGGGCATCCCGAGCCGTCGTCGTCGGTCGATGAGGCGCCGCCGGGGGTCAGGTCCGACACGTCGATGGCGTTGGCGCCCGTGGCTCCGGTGTTCGCTCCGCCGAAGCGGCGGACGTCGCCGCCGGAGCGAAGCTTGGTGATGTGCACACTCTCCCCGGTCTCGGGGGCCTCGATCATCAGCCCGTGGCCGATCGCCATGGCGACGTGTCCGGGCCAGAACACCCCGTCGCCGGGTTCGATGCCGCTGTAGCCGCCGGGGACGGGGACACCCTCGGCCTCCTGCGGGTCGGTGGAGCGGGGGATCTCGAGCTTGCCGTCGGTGCCCTCGTACCAGGCGAACCGGAACAGGGCGGAGCAGTCCCAGCCGATGCCGTCGTCGCCTTCGCTGGGGCCGGTCAGGGTGCCGCCGCCGTAGCTGTAGCGCACGCCCAGTTGCGACGCGGCGGCGAGCACGACGTTGTCGGTGATGGACTTGGTGGGGTCGTAGTGGAACGCGCGGCTGCCGGTGACCGCGGGCGCGGGCCCGCCGCCGGGTCGGGTGGCGGGTAGTCCGCCGGGTTCGCCGGCGGCAGCGATCCACGGCGCCGGGTCCACGGCGTCCGTGGATCCGGTGTAGCCACCGGGGTGGACCTCGAAGTGCAGGTGCGGTCCGGTGGCTTCGCCGTCGCCGCCTTCGCGGGCGATGAGTTGCCCGGCGGCGACGGTCTGTCCAGGTCGGACGAGGACGCCGTCGGCGTACATGTGGCCGTACACGGTGCTCACCCGCTGGCCGTCGATGTTGTGGTCGATGACGATCCAGTGGCCGAAACCGCTTGCGGGCCCGGCGTATCGGACGACACCAGCGGCGAACGCGTAGATCGGTGTGCCCGCCGGACCGGCCAGGTCCTCACCGTAGTGGAAACCGCCGGGGCGGGCACCGAAAGGTGATGTGACCGTGTATGTTCCGGTCTGCATCGGCTTGACGGTGCCCTGTGCGGAGGGGATCGCCGCGGATCCGCCGACGACGTCGCTGGATGATCCGGAGTCGGATCGGCAGTCGTCGCTGGAGGCCATGATCCCGACGAACACCGTGGCCATGACCAGCGCCAGCACCACGGCGGCGACCATAGCGACGAGGCCCTTGTTGTTCTCTTCCATGCCGTTTCCTCTCCACCAGCCGGACTCGTCGCGGGTCCTCCGGTGTGGGGGTGGTGCGGGGGAATCCGGGTGGGGTGCTAGCCCACAGCCCTCCCGGCCCGCGTGTCGGTGCTACTTGAGGTCGCGCTCGTGCAACTCCTCTGCCAGTGCGGTGTTCAGCTCGGTCACCACGGCGAGCTTCTCGTCGTATTCGCGGCGCAGCGGGTCGAGGGCCGTCTGGCGGCTCACGCCCGCGTCCTCGCACCAGCGGCGGACCGAGTTGGGGTGCCGGTTGACCTGTACGGCAATGGTGTTGGTGGCCGCGTTCATCGACATCGAGGTGCGGTCGAGCAGTGCTCGGACCGCTTCGACCGCCGCTTCTTTAACTGCCGGTGAGGCGGCCCGCCGGCCTGGGTTGCGGGAGGCGAACGCGCCGAAGGGGTTGACCTGCATGATGATCACCGCTCCTGCTGTGCGTGCTCGAAGCTCGCCACGTGGTCGAAGCGGCGGTTGGTGTTGTGGAAGCCGAGGCGACGTTCGGTGGGGGCGATGCTCATCTGCAGCGGGATCCCGGGTTGTTCGCCCTCGCCGGTCTTGATCAGCAGTTTCCCCATCCCGGGTGGGATGCGCCGGCCGCGGGTGCGGCCGGTCGCCCAGGCGTTCTCCATCTCGCCGTCGAGGATCTGCCGCCACTCCGCGGCGGTGTAGGGCTCGATGACCGGGTCGTCCGCCCGGCGCGGCGCGGATGCCCACTCGGCCAACGAGTTCCGCTCGAAGTCGTTGAGATTGACCTTGCCTTCGAGCAGCTCGGCTTCGGACTGGGGCAGCGGGAAGAACACCTTGGCGCGGGCCCGGTCGAAGAAGCCGAGCGCGCGGCTGCGGTCCTCCTGGCTGTCGAACGCGGTGAGGTCCTTGAGGGTGTGGGTGAAGAAGTTGGTGCCGGTGCCGACCGTGCGCTGGACCCGGGTGATCTCGTCGACCCGGTACACCATGCCGTGCCCGAGACCCAGGACGAGGGAGAACTCATCGACGAACAGGTCGAACAGGCGCGGCGCCTGCAGGCCGTGGTCGGAGAGCAGGTGCGCGGCCTCCACGGCGGAGAACCCGTCCGACCAGCTGGTCAGCAGCACGGCTGCGCGGAGTTTGGTGTCGCCGGTGGGCACTTTGCTGATGTCGACACACACCCCGCGGGCCTCGGTGTCGATCGGGTTGGTCGTCGGCGCGTTGAACATGGTGCCGAACGGTCCCCGCACGATCAGGTCGAGGGCCTGGCGCAGCCGCTCGGTCAGCTCGATGTAGCGGTCCCAGGTCAGGTCCGCGGTGCGGCCGAGCGCCCCGGACGCCTCGATCAGGTCGGGGTGGCGGGCTCCGGCGGCGGCATCGTGCATGCCCTGCGGCGCCTGCTTGAGGACCTTGAGCACGTCCTCGGGCAGGGGCGGACGGTCGAGGTCGAAGCGGTTCGCGTCGGCGCGGTAGAGGCAGTCGATCGCGGCGCCGACCAGGGTCTCCTCGTGGGCCTGGAACTCGGCTCCGCGCAAGATCTGCAGCAGCGAGCACAGGGCGGTGATCTGGCGGCGGCGCAGCTCCACCTCGGCGACCTGGCGGGCCTTCTGCGGCAGGCGGGCAATGATCCGCCCGAAGTTGCCGACGTCGAGGGGGTTCATCTTCCCGCCGCCGTACCCGACCTCCGAGACCTGCAGCGGGTCGTGCCCGTCGTACTCGTGCCGCGAGAGTTCGTTGATCGTGTGGTACATCGAGGTGAAGTCGGGCTTGAGGTCGCCCATAACCATGGGGCGGACCCCCACGGCCAGGTCGTAGAGGGCGATCCGGCGGCCGAAGGTGGACTTGCCGAATCCGTTGAGGCCCAATGTCATCGTCGACGGCGCGGTCATGTCGCCGTCGAGGAACCAGGACAGGCCGTCGTAGCCGACCGGTTGGCCGGTCTCGAGGTGGGTGCCGATCGGGGCTCCCGACAGCGGCGCGTTGGCGCCGACACTGAACGGGTACAGGCCGGGCACCTGGGCCGTGGTGCCGCGGAACTCGGTAGGGCGGCGCACGAACGGCATCCGGCCGCCGCCGCGTCCGGCGAAGCCGGTATCGGTGCGCGCCAGGGTGGGGACGGCGAACTCGACCGGGCGTTCGGCGCGCAGCTCCCGCTCCTCGCGGCGCCGGCCGTCGTTGTCGAGGCGGCTGCGCGCGATCACCGCTTTGACGCCGCCGGAGCGGGCGACCTGCTGCAGCCGTTCGCGTTCGCCGTCGGTGTAGAGCGGCTTCTCCGGTCTGGTCTTGTGCTGCTTGGTCTTCGGGGCCTCGGTCAGGCCCGACGCCGCCCCGGCGTCGATGACCAGCGTGGCCGGGTCGGTGCCTTCCCTGCGGTGGCGGGCACTGGTGGTGACCATCGTCATGTGCTCGATCTCCTCTCTGCTCAGACGGCGATATCGGTGATGACGGCGGCATCGGGCAACAGCACCCCGACGCCGAGGGAGGCCGCCATAAGGGCGGCCTGACTGTCGTATCCGCGGCGCAGAGCCAGCCGCGCCGCGAGCGTCAGGGGCGTGCGGACGGCCTCGAGCTGCGGGGTGCGGCCCGCGGGCTCGGTGACGGTGAGGATCGCCCCCATCCGGGCCAGGCGGTGCGGGCGGCCTTCGGGGGTGTCGCCGTCGACGGGCACGACTTCGCCGTCTACGACGGCGGGGACCGTCGCGCGGTAGACCACGGCCACCCGACGGCGCGGCGCGGACCACGTCGGCCGCACCAGGGCGGTCAAGGTCTGCTCGTCGATGGCGGCGCTGCCGACGGTCGCCGCCACGGTGTGCAGACCCGCGTGGACGAGCATGTCGCGCTTCTGCTCGATATCGGTGGTGACGGCGCCGCCGAACGCGGTGTCCGGGCCGGGGCCGGTCTCCTCGTATCCGGTGGTGACCACGGTGGTCACGTCGCGGGCGGTGAGTGGGCGGGCCGCCAGGCCGAGCTCGGTCAGGGAGCTGATCAGCCCGGGCAGCCGCCGCCCGATCTCCAGTGCCTCCTCGGCGATGTCCTTGCGGCGTTCGCGGGTGAGCACGGCGAACGTGACCGCCAGGCGCAGGGCGACACCGCAGCGGCCGCCGTCGGGGGACTGCCCGTCGATCCAGCTCAGGTAGGCGTCGCCGGTCGGTGTGGTCTCGACCACGGCGGCGATCGCGTCCACGTCGACGCCGGGGCCCAGGTCGAGGTGTTCGTGGCGGGCGAAGAGGTCGACGAAGACGTCGAGGTCGGCGTCCACGTCGAGGACGATGGTCACCCGGTGGGTGCTCGCGCAGTGCAGCAGGCCGAACCGGTGCCCTCCGGAGGACTCGTAGTCGCCGACGGTCAGTGCCGCGGTGGTCCCGGGGAACCGGGCGGCGGGGGTGTTCTTGCGTCGCGAACGTCGCATGAGGGGTGCTCCTTCGAAGGGGTTGCCGTTTCTTCTCTGCCGCTGCGGTCAGGCCGCGAGCTTGTCCGATGTGCTCGACATCTCGGCCGGGATGATCCCGATGCCCAGGCCGGCGAGGAATGCAGGGCCCTGCTGGTCCTTGGCCGCGACGACCTTGAGGGACGCGGCGAGGGTGAGGTTGGTGATCTGCGCCTCCATCTTCGCGATGTCGCCGCCGGCGGGGCTGGTCGCGGTGATCACCAGCGACACCTTCGTCATTCCGGCGCCGCGGGCCTGCTCGGCGCGGGCGGCTTCGGCCTGTTCGCGGCGGACCAGCGCCCGTTCAGGCAGCCGACCCACGTGTGAGCGCATCGCCTGCCGGGTGTCCGCGTCGTCCTTGTTGACGATGCTGGTGGCCTCGGCCGGGGTGTAGGGCTGGTAGATGAAGGTGATCCGCTTGCGGGGGATCTCGGCGCGGGCGGTGAGCAGGTCGGAGAGGATCCGGGAGTCGAACGCTGCCTCCGGGGGCAGTTCGAGGGTCCAGGAGATGCTCTTGGCGCCGTCGTGGACGTACATCGCGTGCTGGTCCGATCCGGACACCGGGCCCGCGTTCTCCCATTCCAGGTCCATCGGCTCGCCGGTCATCAGGCCGCGTTCGATGTCGAGCTCGTCGCCGGGTGAGAACGCCCGCCGCACCATCGCGGTCAGTTCCGTGGACAGCATCGGGCGGCACACCACCCCGGACATCTCCAGGTAGTCGAGGATCCGGCGCAGCCGCCGGGAGACGTCGAGGGCCATCTCGTCGGGGTCTCGTTTGCGGAAGGCCGTGTCCGCGGCCAGGGTGATCGCGACCCGCGACTCCAGCCGTACCTCGGCGGTGGGGACCTCCTCCACCGCTTCGACGATCGCCTGCTTGCACACCTGCGGTGCGTCGCCGTCCAGCCGTGCCCGGACCATCGCCGAGGCCCGCTGCCCCGACTCGGGGACGGTCTCGACGACGGGGACGAACGCCACCACGTCGGGTGACTGCGCCACGAAGGCCAGTGTGTCGCCGAGACGCGAGACCCACAGGTCCTTGCGTGCCTCGTCGTTCCACTCCCGGCCCTGGGGCCAGCAGCGCAGCACCACCGTGTAGAGGCGCTTGGTCCGCAGCTGGATCAGCGCGAACGACTCGCTGCCGTCGGTGGGGTGGACGTCGAACACGCGGCTGGACACGGCCAGCCCGGGTAGCGGTGTGCCGTGGGGGATGCCGGTGAACGGCCCGGCGCGGTAGGACTGCTCACCCGCGGCCACCTGGCGGGTGCGGCCGATCGCGCCGATCGCGACCTCCCACAGCGACCGACCCTGGTAGGACGCCACCAGCGGCACGAACAGCAGCAGCATCAGACCCGGCCACACCAGGTACTTGAACCACCCCGGGAAAGGCAGCATGAACACGATCACTATGAGCGCGGCCTGCCCCAGGCCGATGAACGTGGTGGTCATGGTCATGCCGCCCGCGCCGGAGCTGCGGAACCTCAGCGGCGGCCGGTACAGCAGCCGGCGGCGGGTCTTCGTCTCGTTCGCCATTCTCGTGTCCTCCCGTTATCTGCTGACCGCGTGGTCGCCCCAGCCCGACTGCAGTCGGGGTTGGGGCTGCATCTGGATCTCGTCTCCGCCGTCGGCCTCCCCGCCGAGGGTCGAGCTCGCGCCGATCACTCCGGCGGCGGACAGGCCGCCGTCGGTCAGCGCCTCCTTCGCGCCGCCACCCTTGGTTCCGGTCGGGGCAACTCCACTGCCGCCGGTCTCGCCGAGGCTCGACAGGCCCGGCTGGGGGCCCGGTTTCTGCGAGGAGCCGGGGGACATCGCGGCCTGCCCGCCGGGCGGCGGCGACCCACCCTGTCCACCACCCACGCCCGCTCCGGCGGGGCCCGCCGAGCGGGCGCCGAGCGAGCTGGCGCCGGACGCCCCACCGCCCGCGGCCGCGCCGGCGCCGCCACCGGCAGCGAGAGATCCGGCGGTCACCGCGGCACCGACCAGGGCGCCGGTCGCGGCGGCGCCGGACGCGCCCTGGCCCATCGACCCGGTGACTCCGCCGCCCATCAACCGCATCAGCGACGGCAGGACGAACCCGCACAGCGCCATCAACACCATCCCGAGGACCACCTGCTGCTCGTTAGGGCTGGTCGATCCCGCGGCCTTGAACGCGATGAAGTAGCACAGCGCCCCGACCGGCTTGAACAGCAGGAACGCCACCGACCAGGAGAGCAGCTTCTGGTAGGCCTGCGAACCGGGGCCGGTGCCGCTGAAACTGGCCGCGACGGGCAGGCCGGCGACGACCATCAGCAGCATCGCCTGCCGCACCACCAGAAACGCCAGCTGCAGGCAGGCACCGAGGAACCCGACGATGCCGAGCAGGGCCAGCCCGCCGGACCCCAGGGCGCCGCCGGTGAGGACTTCCAGGTGCAGGAAGTTCTTGATGATCTGCCCGTCGCCGCCGCTGTGAGCGCCGATCGCCTCGGAGACCATCCAGTCCGAGAGCCGGTCGCTGATCTGCCCGCCGACGGTCAACGCGAGCGGGATGAACGAGGTGGCCAAGGATGCCCGGAAGATCAGCTTGAAGCCGTCCTCGGCGTCGTCGACGAGGCCCTGCTTGCGGTTCCACGCCATCCGGGCGGCGAAGAACATCACCGACACGGTCAACCCGATGACCTGGATCTCGACCACGTGGTCGTGGATGTCCGACATCAGCTCGGAGTTCGAGGAGTCCAGCGCCGGGGTGGGGAGTTTGATCCACCACGCCAGCGCCCACCCGAGCATCGTCTGGTAGGCCTGCAGGACCGAGTCGGTGAACCTGTCGAAGGCGCCACCGACCGCGGACCCTGCGACCTTGCCGATGACCCCCGACCCGCACAGACCGGGGATCAGGTTGATCCCGGGCAGGTTGCAGGCGCTGCCGCCGATCGGTGAGGCGTCCGCCGCCGGGGAGAACGTGATCAGCAGCAGGGCGGTCAGGACCGCGCACGCGGACCCGCGGCGCCACCGCCGAGCCGACCGGTACGACGAATCCCGCCCGGGTGCGGTGCGGCCGGTCACTGCCACCACCCCTGGCTCCAGGTCGGGTCGAAGCTGCGCAGGTACAGCGAGTCGGGGGACGCCTGGGTGGTCGGGACGGCCCACTTCCAAGTGCCGTCCCGCCACACCATGTCGAACGGGGCGCGCATCGCCACGATGCCCTGCGCTTGCAGGGACAGCCCGACCCGCACTGCCATCTCGACGTGCGCGTAGTCCGCGGCGAAACCGGAGACCTTCACCGCCAGCGGGATCGGGGTGAGGGTGAAGATGTCGCCCTTGCCGCCCGAGGACGCGAGATCATCCGGGATGGCTACCATCTCCTGCGCGACCTCCTGGGTGGCGGTGGTCGGCGTGAACAGCAGGGCGGTGCCGATCGCGGCGACCTGCTCACGCGGGGCGCTGGCCAGGCGGCGGCTGATCTGGATCGCGGCCATCGCCGCGCCCTGCGGGGTGTCGGCGAAGCCGGTGGGCACCCCGTCCGCGGTGATCCCGGTCGGCCCGTCGCTGGTCGAGAACGGGAGTGCGGTCGTGTAGACCTGCTCCCAGGTCAGGCCGTCCGGCGGTGCGGAGTCGGACGCCGGGGCTCTGGTCGCCGGACGCTGCGGGAGCACGGCCCCCATCGGGTTGACCGGCACCTCCAGTCGGCGGCCGGCCGCGTCGACGGTCGCCACACCGAACAGTTGTCCGGTGTCGCCCGCCGGGGGCGCGGTGACCGCCGGGGCGGCCGGGCCCGTACCGGGCGCCGCGGCGGGTGCGGTGCGCTGGTGGAAGAACACCCACCCGGCGCCGAACGCGATCACGGAGAGCAGGGCCACCGACAGCATCATGGTGGTCGTCTTGTAGGGGGCCGAGCTACGGACGGACTGGACCTGCTGCCATCTGCTGCGCGCCTCGTCGCTGTCGGGGTATGTCATCGCTGGTTCCTTCATCTGTAGTGCGTGTCGAGGACGACGCCGCCGCGTGGGATCGCGGCGATCGGTGTTTTGCGGTCCGGCTGCCCCGGATCGGACGGGTCGGGCAGGACCAGGCCCCAGTCGTCGTTGGTCGCGGTCCAGGCCACCTGCGTGTAGGTCACGAGCTCGGAGCGGTCCGGGGCAGCGGTGAAGATGTCGACGTCTGCGCCCCAGCCGTTGTAGGCCCGCACGCGGTACCCGATCACCTGTTCCGCCTCGCCCGGCTGCACCACCCGGTCGAGGCTGACCTGGACCCGGTCGAGGGCGAATGCGTCCCGGCCCGGGCCGGGGGCGACGTTGAGGCGGCAGATGTCGGGCCACTGCCGATCGTTCGCGACGGACAGCCGCACCGTGGCGTTGATCGCGGCCAGCGCGGCGCCCGTGGGTGAATGGTCGAATCCGGTCGGGTGCACAGAGTCTGGGTCGTGCGGTCCTTGGTCCGCCTCCGGGATCCTCATCCCGTCGAAGGTGACCCACCGCAGGCGCGTCGGGACCACGTTCAGCACGGTCACGGAGGAGATCGCCGGATGCGACGGCGCCGCGCCGCACCCGGTCAGCGCGGCTGCGACGACACCCACCGCGATCAACGTCGCCGTCAGCCGGCGATCACTGCGGCGCCGATGTCCGCGGCACTGGCCGCGATCATCACCCCGACGATCGTCTTGACGACCCACTGGGACGCCGACACGTCGTGGCCCTTCTTCTCCAGCCAGAACAGGCCCGCGGCGGCGGTCAGTGACACCACGGCCAAGCTGTTGATCAGCCATAGGAAATAGCCTCCGAGGACGTCGATGGGCTCGATCACGTTGTCGGGGAGTTGCGCTACGCTCCCGCCGATCGCCAGGTGGGCGATGGCGATCACGATGCTGCGCCGCCGATCACAGCCGTCGCGCTCGCCACGACCATCGACCCGACGATCGCGCCGAGCGCGATCTTCGGGCCCTTGTTACCGCCGTGGTCGGAGATCTTGTCCCAGGCCAGGTAGCCACCGCCGACGCCGAACGCCAGCAGGCACGCGCCGTACACGAGCCAGGTGACCCAGCCGCCGAGTTTGTCGAGCCGGTCCGACAGGCCGGGGATGGGCTGCGGGTCGAAGGCGTGGATGTTGATCCAGTCGATGAGGTCTTTGTGGGGTGCCATTGCCGTTTCCTCTCAGGGGTTTTCGTTCAGTTCTGCTCGGTGAGCAGGATCTGTACCTGGGCTGCGGCCTGCTGGCCGACGCCCAGGACGTCCGGGGGGACGTGTTCGTCCGGGGACCACTTGCGCACCGGGGCGGTGCGCGGGTCCGCGTGGGGGAGGTGCTCACGGGTGACTGCGAGCAGGTAGTCGTGCCATTGCACGTCCCAGATCGGGCCGGGCATCAGCGCTGCTACCAAGTCGCGGTGGCGGCGGATCGCGGGCGCCGGTTTGCGGGCGGGGCTTGCTGCGACCAGGACGAGCCCGACCAGCCGCACATGCTTGGGCGCTCCTTTGGTCAGGTACTGGCGGATCGCGAGGTGGGCCATGGACAACCCGTCGATGGATTCGCGGGCGACCAGGACCACGAACGGTGACTCGTCGTCGCGGCCCGGCCAGGCCCGCTCGCCGTCGCCGGCGTGGTCGAGCATCTGGGCGATCGTGGACACGCCCGCGCCGCCGTGACAGCCGACCATCCAGAGCAGGGCGTTCGACCCGCGCGGCTCGAGCCGGACGGGCAGTGCCTCGCCCGCGGTCGGGGCCACGACCGCGGCGCCGAAGACCGGTTCCTCGGTCATCGGCGCGGTCATCGGCTCGGTGCTCACGAGGGTCACCGACTCTCCCGGCGGGTCCGCGGACGGTCGAAGTCGTCCGCGATACCCGCCGCGATCCGCAGGAAGGCGCGTTTCGTGGCGCGGCGCAGCAGGTCGTCACGGATCGCGCCGCCCTCACGCAGGTGCGGGTCGTGCGGCAGGCGGATAACCCGGTCCGCTGCAGCCTGGCTGCCCGGCACCGAGGCGAGCCGGTCGGTGAAGTACCTGACCGCTTCCTCCGGGCTCATATCGCCGGACTTCCCCGGTGCGGCGTACTCGTTGACGACGACGATCGCCCGCCGGGCGAGGTCGACGTACGGGCGACGCGAGAGTTCGATCTTCGACTGCCCGCGGCGGTCGGTCGGGAAGTTCGTCAGGAACTGCAGCGCCAACCGGGCGCCCTCGATGCCGTCGCCGTCGAGGGTCGTGACGATCACGACGAGATCGGCCAGGTCGAGCGCCGCCTGCGTGAGCGGTTCCTTCACGTTGGTGCCGCAGTCGGTGACCCGCACCGGGTAGTGCCGGGCGGCGACTTTCATCATGGCCCTGTAGCCCTCGGGGGTGAGTTGGTCGTCGCAGCCGACCTCGCGAGGCCCTGACAGCAGCTCCAGCCCGGTCCGGTCGAGGGTCGTCGCCCCCTTCCCCGTGTACTGGGCGAAGTCGGACTGGTTGGTGGTCGGCTGCGGGATCGGGATGCCCGACTCCGGGTCCCGTTCGAACAGGCGCGGATCGTCGAGCAGGTCGAGCACGTCTTTACGGTTCGGCTGCCCGATCCGGTACGGGAAAGTGCCCCAGCTCGTGTTCGCGTCGATCGCCAGCACACGGCCCGCACGCGACGAGAGGGTCTCCGACGCACCGAGGCTGCCGACCGTCTTACCCACGCCGCCCTTGAGCATCATGAACACCACGTTTTCGCCGTCGCCGGGCACCGCGATCCGCAGTCGGCGCACCAGCTGCTCCTCCTCGAGCTCCCACTGCGACCACCCCGGGTCCCACGTCCCGAACGTGCACGCCCGGGCCGCCTTGCGCCACCCGGACTTGGCCGGGCGCTGCACGTCCGCGCTCCGTCCCGACCGCGGGTGGCGCTCCGGTGTCCGCGCGAACGCGGCGGGAACGTCGCGGTGCACGGCCGGCTCAGCGGGGGCGTCGCCGTAGACGGGTCGGTCAGCGGGGGCGTCACGGTAGACGTGGGCATCGCGGTGCACGCGCGGCTCGGCGAGGACACCGCGGTGGACGGGCCCCGCGGGAACTCCGGCCGCAGGTCCGTGTTCCATCGGACCTGCGGGCCGTCGCTGGCCGCGGTACTGCGGCGTCGGGTCGGGGCGCCGCTGCTCGTCGGCCCGCTGCCCCTCCTCGTCGATCAGCCCCACGTTGACGTCCACGTCCCCGGTCAGGGTCGCCTCTTCCGCCGTCGGCGGAAGCGGCGCCCGGGCAGGGCCGGCGGGCAGGTAGTTCGGGTTGGGATTCCACGATGACGACGTCATTTGTTCTGTCCTCTCAGGGCGGGTTGTGTGGGTAGATCGGTCACTGCGGTGACGATCGGTGGCGAGCGCCGCGCGCCGGGGCCTCGATGCGGCCGCGTCACCTGGAGCGCGACCACGGCATCCGGGCCGCGACGCCGCGGAACCGCCAGTAGGAACGTTCCGGCGGCACTGGTCGGCCACAGTTGCGGGCACAGTGCGTCGGGGTCGGCGGCCGCGGACCGTAGCTGTCGGGTGCGCTCCGCTACACCGGCGGTCGCGGGCAGAGACCCGCGCTGGGCCGGGTATCCCGACGCGGCGAACGCCACCGTCATCGCCACCGCGGCCGCCTCCGGTGCTCCGGGGGCGACGCACTGCGCGACGGTGCTCGCGGGCGGGCGGACCAGGTCCAGACCCGCCGACCTCGCCGCCGCGGGCACTCCGTCCGGCAGGACCACAGTGAGAGCGGTGACCGCAGTGAAGGTCGCGGTGCCGACCACTATCGCCGCCACCGCGACGGCCGCCGCGGCCACCGCGGCACCGCTTCTCCGGTCGGCCGTGTGGCGGCGCCGGGACGGGGGCAGCACCACTGGCAGCGGCGCGTACAGGTCGCCGTGGGTGGTTGTCCACCACCGCGCCGTATCGGCCTGTCCGGGAACGGCATCGGCATGCGGAGCCGGTGCGGTGCGCGGGCGGATCACCCCTCACCGCCGACCAGGAACGGTGCGACGTTGCCCAGGCCCGGAACGTTCACCGACGAGGCCGTCGGTGCCGTGCTGGCGTCGGCTGCCGAGGCGCCGGGAAGTAGGCCCCCCGAGTCGCCGCCCAGACCGGGGACGATGCCGGTCAACGCGCCCAGCTTCCCGAGATCCCCGTCGCCACCGGTAGGAACGGCCCGGGCCGGTCCTGTCGAGTGCAGCAGACCGTTCACCGTCTCCGGTAGGTCGAGTCCGGGGATCGACGGGACACCGAGCAGCTGCACCGTGCCGTCCGGAGGTGCCGGTGCGGTCGGTGCCGCGGCGCCCGACTGGCTCAACGCGATGTCCTTGCCTGCGGCGGCGATCCAGTCGGCAACGAACTTCGTCGGCGGCTTGCCGGTCGGGGTCGCCGCTACCTGCCCGTAGCTGCCGTGGTCCTTCGCCACGTCCCAGTATTTGATCGCCGACACCGACCGCGCCAGGTCGACCGTCTGAGTGACGTCGTTCCGCATCGAGTCGAAGGCGCTGATCACCGAATGGTCCTGGGTCACAGGCGGAACCAGGTGCACCTTGCCGGTCGGCACCGCCGCGAGCTGAGCGGGGCTCGACGCTCCCGCCGATGCGAGCGCGGCCGCCGGATCCGGCGCGGACGCCGAGGGTGTCGAGCTGATGGCCGCGGTGGTGCCGATCGTTCCGATTTTGAGCAGCCCGGCCAGTGGCGCCGGGATGTAGCTCGGTAGCGGTGTCCGCGGATCGCTCGCGATGGCCAGACGCTGCGAGAGCGACACCGCCGGATGGTGCGCGAGGTCCTGCCCCGTGTACACCGCCGAGTCGACGCTCGGGTCCATGATCGGGGCCAGCGTCTTGATGGTGGTCAGTGCCAGGGCCTGCGCGATCGTCTCAGCGGACTTGATCGGATCGTTGCGGTCGAACACCATCTGCCCGGCCAGGTTCGTGATGACGTGCAGCAGAGGCGCGGACTGCGGCGCATCGCACGCCAGGTCCCCCGGCGTGCAGAACGAGGCGTATCGGCCCGCCAGCGCGCCGATCGGGTGATCGACGTCCCCCTCCGGACCGATCCCGCCACCCGAGGGCATCACCACCGACGTCACCAGGTGCGACACGAACTGGTCGGCGGTGCCGGGCACCGCCGACGGCGTGACCTGTCCCGGGCGCCCCGGGAACAGCGCGGCACCGGGCGGACGGCCTGGGTCGCCGAAGTTCGCTACCAGCGCGACCTCATCTGGTCGGATGGCGGTCTTCCCGTCGAGGATGTCGTCCATCACGCCGCGTACCGCGTGCGCGCCTTGGCTGTACCCGACCAGCCCGAATCTGGTGCTCGGGCACACCTCCTTCTCGTGCGCCATCATCGTCTCCGCGGTATGGCCGGCGTCCTGCACGCTCACGCTGTACGGGGTGTCGCCTCCTTCCGTCGCACCACCGAAGCTCGCCTGATACGGCACGTACACCCGGCCCACAGTCCCGTCGGCGGCGGCGAGCGCAGGCCGGAAAACCTGAGACAGGAACCCCGTGTCCGTCGTCGGTGAGGCGTCCGGGCTCGACTGGCCCGTCCCCTGGATCCCGTAGACCTCCAACGGCCGGCAGATGGTCCCCGCCGCAGCTGGAGCGGGCACCGCGCAGAGCACGAGCTGAGCTGTCATTGAGGCCGCGGCGACGTTGGCCGCCATGCGGTTTCGTGTTGAAGCGTTCATCACCGCTACCTCAGATGTCCGACACCACCAGCGGCATAGATGGTCCCCAGACACGCCCGAGCTGTAAGCTCAAGACGTACCGGGTCTAAGCCGCCCTGTACATCGCTGCTGCCTCTGGCCGGTGTCGGGTTTGAGATTTTGCCGTTTCTTCTCCACCGACCAGAGGCAGCTTCCCGTTTCCGAGAAGTTCCCGAAGCCCCCGACACACGTCGGGTACCCCTGACGAGCTTGTTAGCCCCGCTCGACAGCCCGCAGTTGGGCCCCATTTCTTAGGCCTTCGGCCGGGCGATCCTCTCAATCCCCCGGGCCGACGCGTCTTAGACTAGCGAGTTGGGTGGGCAGGAAACCCTTCTACTACATTTATTTTACCAAATAGTATTTACTCTGAGCGCGGAACACCGGGGTACGTCGGTATCCGTTCGAAGGCTCGGGGACCAGGGCAGTAGTGCTCGCCCTGGAAGGTGAGTAGTTCCACCGGGTAACACATCGTCAGGGGTGAAGCGGTGGTGGGACAACACTTCTGGTCCGAATACGCTGCCTGCCTGTTGGCAGCGCGAAGGGGATGGTGGCACCGCCGCTTTGCTCCCGGGCTCGTGTGGGATTCGAGCGGACCACAGGACCTATTTATCCATGCCCGGCAGGATGATCCTCTGTGGAGGCGGGAAGCGGAACTCGATCTGCCCTTGACCGCCGGACCTACGTAGGGCAGTGATACCGTGCGGCTGGCCGACACCCGTAGCCCACATCCGTGGCCCTGGGGGGACGCCGCTGCATGTATCTCCGAGCACGGGAGGGGTGCCGATGGCCGAACACTTTCCCGGCGTGCTGGACACCCCGCGGCGGTCATGTAGCGGACTGCTAATCGGCTTCGCTGCTGGAGCCGGGCTGCTGGCGGCCGTCACAACTGTGGCGGTCGGTACCCGCCGTCCGCGGCGGCCTGAACTGAGTGGCTCCGCGCGCCGTCGGCGCGGGACGTTCGCCGGGAGGCGGCGCAAATGGGTGGAGTACCGCCCGGCCGGTCTCCCGTCTGGGCGCAGCGCGGACGTGTTGGTGGTGCTGCACGGATCCGGGGACACGGGCCGCAGGATCCGCGCGGACATCGGCTACGGCTTCGACCGACTCGCCGATCAGCACGGTTTCGTAGTGCTATATCCGGATGGGTACAGGCGCAATTGGAACGAGATCCGCGTTGGCGGCGACTTCGCGGCCAAACGCCGCGGCATCGACGACGTCTCGTTCCTCGTTGACCTCGCGTCCGACACCAGCGGCCAGGGGGCCGTGTGGGTGACGGGGTACAGCAGCGGCGGCCAGATGGCGATCCGCGTCGCGGTCGACGCCGGTGACCGGGTGGCGGCGATCGTGCCGGTCGCGGCGAACGTGCCGACTCCCGACAATCTCCGGGTGACCGACGACCGGCGGTCTCCGGTTGCGGTGTTGCTGGTCGCCGGAGTCGCGGACCCCGTCAATCCATACGCCGGTGGGGAGGTGTCCCTACACGGCCTCGGCCGTCGCGGAGCGGTCTTGTCGGCGGCCACCGGCGCGAGATGGTTCGCGGACCGCAACGGCGGCAGGGCCACGCCACCCTTCCCCCTCGCCGCACCCATGCCGTCCGAGCAGGGGTTCGTGTCTCGTGAGCGGTACACGCCGTCGGGCGTGCCGCCGGTGGAGCTTCTGACCCTGCAGTGCGGTCACCACTACCCTGCACCGGGGTTCCGTGGGCCGCGAATCTTCGGCCTGTCGACCGACTTCGACGTTCCCGCCGCCGCCGTCGACTTCGCTCGCCGAGCCACCGCAGCGCGACGGGCAGATTCGCCCGGCGCCTGAGCCGCCGGCCTTTCGCGGCTCTGCCACGCACCGGGGTTAAGTCGAAGATCTCTATCCAGCGGAAGTCGATAGGATTCGCCTTCATGACCTGGCTATTGATAGAGATGCTCAGGGATGCTCCGACGGTCGTAGCCGAGGACACGCGGCCACGAGCCTGGGTGGCAGCCGAGCGCGCCGTGTCGCAGGTGTCGAAGGACCGCACGCTGTGGCCGCGTCTGCGCAACGAGATTGAGCAGCTCGCCACGGAGTACCAGGCCAGACAGCGCTCCGACACGCAGGTGCAGCTGACGGTGGACGCGGCACGGCACCGCCACACCCTGGTCATCGTGCCCGCGCTGGGCCCTGGCCGCATCATGCATGGCGCATGGGTCCAGGTCGGCCGCACCGACGATCCTCGCGAGCTGCCGGAACCGCCGAAGACGGTCGCATTCCACTGGAACAACACGACCCGATTTCTACGTGGCCGCGGCGACCTAGGTGTCCTCTCGGACCCTCCGCCGGCGCGGCCCCTCACGTCGACCGAAATCTTCGAATCGATCTCAGTCCCAGACGATCTGGAGCTGATTCGCGAGATCCTCCTTGACTCATCCTCCGGGAGCTGGGACGGGGTCGTCGAGGTCCGCGGCTCCGGCGCCACCGGGCGGGTGGTGATGGCCGCCGACCCGGCCGATCCCGAGACTTGGCGCGGTCTGCTCTACGAGACCACCACACTGGGGACGAAGCGCACCTCACTGGAAGCCGCCGCCCTCAACGCAATGCAGCGGTGGATCCCGGACCGGTACTTCGTGCTGGTCGATCTGCAACGTTTCCGAGTTCTGCGGTGGGTGACCCGCCCGCTCGAGACAGTCCAGTGGAAGGGGCAGGTCGATAATCGGGACGCGCCGCACCCCGACGACGTGCAGCGGTTGTTCGCACTCGCCGCGAAGGCGATGACCGGCGAGATCCGGGAGGGCAGCCTCGACGGGGTCCGGCTGCGCGCCCGAGGTGGAGGATGGGTCGTGGTGAACGGATCCGCGGTGCTGTCCGGTGGCACCGACCGACCCAGTTTCGCGCTCATCCAGATCACCGTCGTCGGCCATTCGGACGAGCCTGATCCGGTGCCGGTCACCGACACCGGCCACCCCGGCCTCAGCTGAGGCCTCGTGCCAGGGAATACCTCCCCCGTCACCGGTTCTTCCGCCCCGTGCAGGTGCGACCTGGGACTCAGAACCGCAACTTGGTTTCCTTTGTAGGACAGGGACGATGACCGCCGGAGCCCCGGTCTCCGGGGGGGTGTCCCTATGGATTTGTCAAGCAGTCGCGGTGAGGGGATGCGGCTGGTAGAGCGCCTTGTGGCGGAGCATGGCGTGAAGCACGTCGATGCGTCGTCGAGCGAGGCAGATCAGGGCGGCGTTGTGTTTCTTGCC
>CAJCHX010000765.1 GCA_903970215.1 Acidobacteriaceae bacterium | reverse complement strand
CCTCTGTGTTCGCTGCCGCGCTTGCGGTATGTGCGCCTGTGCACGGGATGACGGCGCTGCTCGTCGACGCCGATCCATGGGGCGGAGGCGTAGACCTGCTGCTCGGATGTGAGGACATGCCGGGCCTGCGCTGGTCCGATCTGTCGCTGAAGGGCGGCCAGGTGCCGTCCGGACCGTTCGTCGCGGCGCTCCCGGGCCGGAGCGACTCCGTTGCGGTGCTTGCCGCGGGCCGGGGTGAGGCGACCGACATCAGCACCGAAGCCCTGCTCGCGGTGATCGATGCTGGGCGCCGCAGCGTCGGCGTGACCGTGGTCGACCTGCCGCGACGTTCCGACTCACTGACCTCCGCCTGTGCCGAGGTCGCGGATCTCTGCCTCGTCGTGACAGCTGCGACGGTTCGTGGGTGCGCGGCGACGCGCGCTGTGGCTGCGACGGTCGGCGGCCGCGCGCGAGCGCTTCGGGTCGTCGTCCGAGGTCCGGCACCGGGCGGGCTCACGGCGCGTGAGGTGGAGCGCGCGGTGGGATTGCCGGTGGTCGCGACGATGCGTCCTCAGCCGGGCCTCGACGCCTCGCTGGATGGGGGCGGCCTGTCGCTCGGGTCCCGGTCACCGCTCGCCGTCGCCGCGGGCCGCGTGCTGGACAGCATCCGGAGGGCCGCCGCGTGACCGCCGACCTACTGTCGCGTGTCCGCGACCGGCTGGCACACACCGCCGGTGATCTGACCCCCGATGTGATGGCAGAGGCGCTTCGGGCGGAATGTGGTGGCGTGCTGGGAGATACGGACCTTCTGGACGGTCTGGCATATCTGGAGACCGAACTGGTCGGGGCTGGGCGGCTCGAGCCGCTGCTGAGCGAACCCGACGTGTCCGACGTCCTGGTGGTGGGGCCGCAGGAAGTGTGGATCGACCGCGGCCGCGGGCTCGAGCCCACCGCGGTCTGTTTCGAGGACGACGAGGCGGTGCGCCGGCTTGCGGCGCGGCTCGCGCTGGCCGCGGGCCGGCGACTCGATGACGCCCAGCCTTGGGTGGACGGACATCTCCCGGCTGCCGCAGGCCTTCGGGGCGAGCTCGGTGTCCGCCTCCATGCCGTGCTCCCGCCGTTGGCGGACAACGGGACCTGCATCTCGCTCCGGGTATTGCGACCGGCCACCCAGAGCCTGGAGTCGTTGATCGACTCCGGGGCCGTGCCGGCGCCGATCGCCGCTGTGCTCCGAGATGTGGTGCGTGCACGGCTCGCCTTCCTGGTAACGGGTGGCACGGGCAGTGGCAAGACCACGTTGCTCAATGCGATGCTCGGCGCAGTGGATCCGGACGAGCGGATCGTCTGTGTGGAGGATGCGCGGGAGCTGAATCCGGTTCACCCGCACGTGGTGTCGCTGCTGGCGCGCGGCGCGAACGTCGAGGGAGTGGGCGAGGTGACCGTGAGGGATCTGGTGCGTCAGTCCTTGCGTATGCGTCCCGACCGGATCGTGGTCGGTGAGGTCCGCGGCGCGGAGGTGGTCGATCTGCTGACCGCGCTCAACACGGGTCATGACGGCGGCGCAGGTACTGTGCACGCGAATTCACCGCAGGAGGTGCCCGCACGTCTGGAAGCGCTGGCGGCGCTCGGCGGAATGGGCCGTGCCGCTTTGCATTCCCAACTTGCTGCGGCAGTGCAGACTGTGATCGCGGTTCATCGATCGGCGGCCGGGAGTCGCTCTGTGTGGAGCCTGGGGGAGGCCACTCGGGGCACCGACGGCGTCGTCGCGGTGCGCCCGGTGTGGCATCGAACCACGGGCTTCACCGACGATGCGCCAGCCTTCCGCTCACGGCTCGACCAGCGGCTCGCGTCGTGACTACGACGTTGTTGCTCCTTGCCGCGGCGACGATCCTTGCACCCGGATCACCTGCGGTGCGGCGGGTCTCACGCCTTCCTGCTGCGCCGCCGCCGGCCCGCCGGATCGGTCGGTTGACCCGAGAGCGCGCGGTGCTCGCTCTGCCGGTGGCCGCGGCCGCCGTGGGGCCGATGGCTGCGCTGGCGGCCGCGGTGCTGGCGTTGACGCTTCGGCAGCTGTTCGCGGCCGATCGGCGCCGCCGACAGCGTCTGGCGCATGACGATGCGGTGGTCGAAGCCGTGGCTGCGATGACGTCCGAGTTGAGTGTCGGAGCGCACCCGGCTGCTGCCTGCCGTGAAGCGGCTCGGGAGTGCACCGAGGAGTCTGTGCAGCGCGTATTGCACGAGATGTCCAGTCGTGCAGCGCTCGGCGGCGACGTCGCGGCAGGCATCCGCCGTCGCCGGGTCGACGACGTGACATGGGAGCGCATCGCAGTGGCGTGGGAGACTGGCGGGCGGTACGGCGTGCCGATCGCGACGCTGCTCGCTGCAGTCCGGTCCGATCTGTCCGCGCGGCAACGGTTCGCTGAGCGGTCACGCTCGGCGCTCGCCGGTGCCCGGGCGACGGCGACGGTGCTTGCCTGCCTGCCGCTGCTCGGTATCGCGCTGGGCCAGGCCATCGGTGCCCAGCCGCTGCGAATCATCCTGGGCAGCAGTGGTATCGGCGGGATCATTCTCGTGATCGGAACTACGTTCACGTGTGCTGGGCTGCTCTGGGCGGCGGCGATCACGCGTGGCGCCGCAGGCGGTTTCTCGTGACAGGTG
>CAJCHX010000764.1 GCA_903970215.1 Acidobacteriaceae bacterium | reverse complement strand
CAGGGTGAGCTCGTCGTGCAGGTTCAGGCCGCCGGCGGCGAAGGTCTCCTCGAGCACCCACGGCATCGTGATCAGCGATGGCCCCGTGTCGAAGGTGAAGCCGTCGTCGACGATCTGGCCGGCGCGCCCTCCCGGCGCGGGGCCCTGTTCGAGCACGGTGACCTCGCAGCCGACCCGCTGCAGCCGCAGCGCGCAGGCCAGTCCGCCCAGACCCGCGCCGATGACGACGACCTTCATCGGCCGGCCCCCGATCGGAGGCGGGGGCGCCGGAGCGCTCTGCACGTCATGTTGAGTTTTTCACCACGAAGCGTTCGATGTGGTTGGGATGCCCGCCAGGCGGGGCTCCTAACCGCGAGAGCACGCCCCCGGGGTGGTTCCGCAGACCTGCGCGACATCGGGGATCGTCCACCGACTGAGAGCCGATACGCAGCTTGCTGATGGCGTTCTCCTCGGTGCTGTGAACGTCCGTGAGGGACTTGACGATCTGTTCCTGGGTGTCTGCGGCCATGTTTGGCCCTCTCTCCTTGATATGGATCCCCGCTCGCCCCCGCCCCTCGTCGCACCCCGCAGACGGGCGCGTGAAGGCATCCGCGAAAACCGCGAGACGGCGAAGACCACGGAGTAGCATCGACGCCAGCTTCGCCCCACTCCCCGGCAAGCGGATTTCCGGCTTCATCGACTCGGCCGGCACGCGGCATCCACCCGGTGTCGAACTGCCTTTGCCTCAGGAGCCCGAGTGATGGATCTTCCCGCCAGAACGCCCGTCCTGCCTGACCTGCAAGTGCGAGAGGATCGGTTGCTGACGAGCAGCCGGCCCCGTCCGACAGCGCGGGAGCTTCACGTCGAGCCCACCGCCGACGGTCGCTGGGCCGTGCGCTACGAGCACGGTGAGCGAACGCTCTCAGATCATCTCACGGCCAACGAGGCAAAGTACTTCGCCAAACAGCGGGGTCGCCGAGAGGGCATCGCGACCATCGTCGTTCACGACGCCTACCTCAATGTCCATGAGATTGCTCACTTCCGCTGAGGTTGCGATCCCGGTCGCGGACCTGCGGCATTACGACGATTGTCCGAATTCGTGTTTCGGGACCGTAATGGGAGTAGTGTCGAGCGTGGTGCTGGCCCTGCGGCCAGGATTCTCAACCACTGCTCGAATGCCACCGAACGCGCCATCGTCGCGCGATGAGGCGGGAGGCAGCGGGAACGGACTCTGACTGCGGGGCTGGTAGCGACACCAGTGCCATGGCTACCGCCCGCTCGGTGCTGCGTCGGTGTCAGCATCGGGGCGGCGATCCCATCGTCATGAGCCGAGGAGTACACATGGTTTCAGCCGAGGCATCCCAAGGAGTCCCCCCACACGGCCCTCAGGCTCCGGCGCGCTCGGTGCGGCGCGCCACCGCGCTGCGCGCGAGCCGCAGACGCGCCACCGCTCGCAGCCGGATGAGCGATAGTGACGCGAACATCGTCGCGTTCCTCATCTCTCATCCGGGGAGCACGAATGGTGACATCGCCCGGGGTCTGAACCTCGACCCGGATCACATCGCGACCTGTCTGACCCATCTCGCGGGCGCCGGGGAGATCAGCAAGACGTCACACGGCTACGAAGCGAACCCCGATTAGCCTGAGACGTCGGCGTCGGCCCGAGCGCCGGCGACCGCTGCCACTGCCGCACCCCACGACGACGAGAGCCCGGCCATGGCCGGGCTCTCGTCGTTCATCACTCTGAGCTTGACGCGACCGTCACGAGGACGCGCTGACGGCGATGGTCTTCGCCGACCTCGCGACGAGGCTGGAGTTGCCGCCGAACCTCGCGGTGATCTTCGCCGAGCCGCCGAGCTTCAGCGAGCCGGAGTAGGTGCAGCGACCGGTGACGTGGGCCTTGCGGGTGATCAGTTTCCCGCGGGTCGTCGCCCGGATGGTGACGGTTCCCTGACAGCCGGCCCCGGTGGTCACGGACGTGGGCAGCTTGACCTTGCCGGAGATTGCGGTCCGTCCGTCGTGGGTGGTTGCGGTGAGGGTGATCTTCTTCGCCTTGGCCTTGGCCGTGGTGAAGCTGGCGTCGCGGCCGTAGCTGGTGCCGTCCGCGTTGATGGCGACCACCCGATAGTGATACACGGTGCCCGGCTTGAGTGATGCGACCGAGACCACGACGCCCTGTGGGATGCTGGTGCTCGAGAG
>CAJCHX010000763.1 GCA_903970215.1 Acidobacteriaceae bacterium | reverse complement strand
TGCTCTGCCAGTTGAGCTAATGGCGCTTCGCTCGCTCGTTTGCGTGCTGGAAGACTGTAGCAAGCCCCGCCGCGAAAGTGAAATCGCGCTCCCTGCTGCTGGTCAGCGCGCGTTGGCAGGTCTGCCGAGAAGCGGGAACCCGCATCGGTCACCGTCGCCCCACCGCCGCATGCTGTGATTGACCCGATGACCATCTCGGATCCACCCCCGAACCCCGCCCCTCCGGCCGGCCCCATGCGTGAGCCCGCCCATAGGGTGTCTCCTCGCGCTCGCGGGTGGTGGGCCCTCCGGGCGGCGATACCCTGGCTCGTGGTGCTGCTCCTCGTCGTGGGGGCCCTGATCCTCGACCCCGGAGCCCGTGCGTGGTCGGCGCTTCCGGTCGTCCTGGTCCTCCTGGCCGCGGCGCACGTGCTCGTTATGCCGCGGTGGCGCTTCGCCTTTCACCGCTGGGAGGTGACGCCGGTGGCGATCTACGCGCAGACCGGCTGGGTGACCCGAACACGGGTGTTGATCCCGATGTCCCGGGTGCAGGTGATCGACACCGTCGCCGGGCCGGTGGAGCGGATCTTCGGTTTGGCGACGGTCACCGTGACCACTGCGTCGTCGGCCGGAAAGGTACACATCCCGGGCCTCGAACGGGGCGTCGCCGATGCCATCGCCGCAAGCCTCGCGATCAGCACCGGAAGCCAGGACGATGACGCGACCTGAGCCGCACTACCAGTGGAAGCGGTTGTCGCCGTGGGCGATCGGGACCAGGGTTGTCAGGAGTCTGCCGTCGCTGGTGCCCGCGCTGATCGGCGTCGTCTTCCTCGGGCGATCCGCGGGGCCCGCCGCGTACGGCGCGTTCGTGGTGCTGGTCGCCGCGGGCGTGGGTCTGGTTCCTTGGCTCATGACGCGCTACCGGGTCACCGAGGCGCAGCTCGAGGTGCACACCGGACTGGTGCGCCGCGAGACGAAGACGGCACGTCGTGACCGGATCCGGAGCGTCGACTCCGAGGCGGGGCCGATCGAACGGATTCTGGGACTGCGGATTCTGAAGATCGGCACAGGCGTCGGGGGTGAGCGTGCCGCGATCCGGCTGGACCCGCTGCGTGCCGACGTCGCCGACGCCCTCGCCCGCGAACTGCTTCGTCGTTCCCCCGCCGCTATGCAGTCAGGGCCGGCGAACACGGCGCCCGCAACCGCAGCGTCGGCGCCCGCTGAGGCGGCGCCCGTGGAGGAGGAGCTCGCCCGGATGCGGCCCGCGTGGATCCGCTACGGCCCGTTCTCCCTCACCGGACTCGCGGCGGTCGCGGCCGCGGCCGGCGTGGGCGTGCGGCTGGCGAACGACCTACATCTCACCGACGTCGGCTCCCGGGTCGCCGAGCGTTGGGGCGAGGGTGTGTGGTCACGGGGGCCGGCGGTGG
>CAJCHX010000762.1 GCA_903970215.1 Acidobacteriaceae bacterium | reverse complement strand
ATCCTGGAAGATCATCGCGAGCTGCGCTCCGCGCACCCCCCGCAGCTCGGAGTCAGGCAGGGCCAGCAGGTCACGGCCCCCATACAGGACCTCGCCCTCAAATCGCGCGTTGCGACTGCGATTGAGCGCGGTGAGCGCCATCGCAACGGTCGACTTCCCCGAGCCGGACTCGCCGACGAGGCCGAGAATCTGCCCGGGCGCCAGGTCAAAGCTCACGCCCCTGACCGCGCGCACGGTCTCGTCCTCGGTGCGGAACGAGACCTTCAGGTCACGCACGCTGAGGATCGGCTCAGTCAAGGGAGATCCTCGGGTCGAGCCTGGTGAACAGCAGATCCGCCAGCGCGTTGACGATCACGATGAAGAACCCCCCGTACAGCGTCAGCGCCATCAGCGGTGGCAGGTCGAGCTGGGAGACGGCCTGCTGGGCGTACGCGCCGACGCCGTTGATCCCGAACACCGGCTCGATCAGGATCACGGTGCCTCCGACCGCGGCGCCGAAGTCCAGGGCGAACAGCGACGCGACCGGGATCAGCGCGGTCCTCAGGATGTGGCGCAACAGCACCCGCCGCCCGGACAGCCCCATCGCCCGCGCGGTCCGCACGTAGTCCGCGGTCTTCACCTCGAGCAGCGAGTTGCGCACCACTCGCGAGTAGAAGCCCATCGACACCACGGACAGGCAGATCCACGGAAGCAACAGGTGCTCGAACCACTGCAGCGGGCTCTGGGTGATCGGCACGTACCCACCCGGCGGGATCCAGCTGAAGAGGAAGAAGCCGTGCCAGACGTAGGTGAACAGGTAGAGCATGACGGCGCCGAGCCAGAAGATCGGGGTGGAGATCCCGGCCATGGCGAGCACGGTGAGGATCCGGTCGACCCACTTGCCCTGGTTCAGTCCTGACAGCACTCCGAACAGGACCCCGAACCCGAGCCAGATCGCGCCGCCGCCGATCGCCAGCGACAGGGTCTTCGGAATCGCCCGGCCGATGGTCGGCAGGACCGGCGTCTGGTTCTGGTAGCTGATCAGGTTGTGCTTGATCAGCAGTCGATTCATCATGTCCAGGTACTGCGTCCACAGGGGTTTGTTGAAGCCCCAGGCGATGCGGATCGCCCTGATGTTGGCGGCGGTCGGATGGCGCCCCGCCATCCGGACCGCCGGATCGCCGCCCGGGATCACGTTGAAGATCACGAACACGATCACCGACAGCGCGAAGAGGACGATCACCAGCCCGCTGATCCGCCTCAGCCAGGCGCGCCACGCGTTCATCGCCCACCTCCGCGCCGGGCGCCGTAGGGGTCCAGCGCGTCGCGCAGACCGTCACCGAGCACGTTCAGTGAGATCGCGGTGAGCATGATGGCGATGCCGGGCGCGAGCGTCTGCCATGGCGCCGTGACCATCGTCGAGTACCCCTCCTGGATGATGTTCCCCCAGGACGGGGTCAGGACCGAGACGCCGACCCCGAGAAACGACAGCGCGGCCTCGGTCAGGATGTTGTTGGCGATGATCAGCGTGAACAGCACGAGCGTCGTCGCCGCCACGTTGGGCAGGATCTCTCGCGTCATCACGCGCACCGGGCCCGATCCGTGCGCGATGGCGGCCTCCACGAACTCACGCCGACGCAGTCCCAGGACCTCGCCGCGGATCGGCCGTGCGATGTACGGCACGTACACGACGGCGATCACGAGGATCGGGATCAGCAGTGAGCTGGAGGAGATGTGGATCGGTCCGACGTCCAGGCCGCCGACGATCAGCGATGCCGAGATCGCGATCGCCAGCAGGTAGACGGGGAATGACCAGATCAGATCGAGCAACCGCGACACCGACCGATCGAGCAAGCCGCCGTAGTAGCCCGCGGGGATCCCGAGGATCAGCGCCAGCAGCGTGCACAGCAGCGCCGACGCGATCCCGACGGTGAGCGACGTTCGCCCGCCGTAGAGCAGCCGCACGAACAGATCCCGTCCGTTCGCGTCGGCCCCCAGCAGATACTGTCCGCGCAGGCCCGGCCCGATCGGGGTGCCGTCCGCGGAGACGACCGCGACCCGGTGCCCGCCCGACCGGACGAAGCCCTGCAGATTCTGCACGTTGGGCCCACGGTGAGCCACGAAGTGCACCCACAGCGTCGCTCCCGGGAAGGACGCGAAGAGGATCAAGACGAAGACCGCCGCGGCCACCATCGCCGCACGGTTGCGCCTCAGCCGCCGCCACGCCCCGCGCCAGTTGCCGACCGCGTCCGCCGCGGGCGCGGCGATGACCGCCGGCGCGTCGACGACGGTGAGATCCGGGGTCTGGACGCTCATTTCGACAGCCACATCGACGGGAAGAGCTCGTAGAAGGTCGCGTTGAAGACCAGCCCGTGCAGGCGCGAGGAGTAGAACTTCGGGAAGCTGCGGTTCATGAAGGGGACGACCGGCGCCTGGGTCTTCATGATCTCCGCGTCAAGCTTGGCCCACTGAGCCTCACGTGCCGGGCCGATCGGCATCTCCCGGGCCTTGTTCATCTGCCGGTTGAGCGAGGGGACGTTGAGGTTGGAGTTGTCGTTGGTGCCGACCTTGGTGATGTAACGGCCGTTGAACTGCGCGTCGACGTAGTCCTCGGCCTCGGGGAAGTCCTCGTCCCACTCGTTGTAGGACACCTGCGGATCGGTCGCCTCGTTGGCGACGGTGTCGTAGTAGATGCCCTCCGACATCGTCTTGACCGTCGCGTGGTATCCGAGCGAGTTGAGCACCGAGGCCATGTACTGCGCCGCCTCCGGCTGCGGGTCGGTGCTCGACGCCCAGACCTGGACCGCCATCCCCTTGGTGCCGGATTGGTCCACCAGGCGCTTGGCCTTCGCGAGGTTGTAGGGGTAGAAGTCATGCGCCTTGTAGGCGGTCATGCCCGACGGAATGAGGTTCTCGGTGGGCGTGCCCTGGCCGCCGAAGATCTTGACCAGCGCCGGCCGGTCGACCGCGTAGTTGATCGCCTGACGGACCTTGACGTTGTTCATCGGCGGCTTGCGGCCGTTGAGGGTGAAGTAGAGGAGCGCGTTGCGGGTGTAGGTGTGCACCTGGCTCGGGTACTGCTTCTCGATCGCCGCCAGGCGATCGGGCGCCACCGCCTCGAAGTAGTAGTCGAGATCTCCATCGGCGATCTCGTTGACCGCCTGATCGGGCGAGACCCCGATCGTCACGTGGATCTCGTCCAGATGTCCGTTGGGGATATTCGGAGTCCACTGGTGGAAGTTCGGGTTGCGCACCATCGTGATCGCGCCCTGCGGCGTATAGGACTTGAACATGTACGGACCCGTCGCGATCCGCCATCTGGGGACGGTCGAGACGTCCTTGTCAGGGGTGCCGGCGGGAAGCGCGTCGGCGAACGGCATCGCCAGGTACTCGAGGAACGTACCGTCGCGCTGCACCAGGTGGAAGACGATCGTGTGGGTCTGGTTGTCGGCGACGATCCCGCTGATCCCGCCCTGTTTGGTCTTCTCGTACTGGGAGGCGCCCCTGATGTCGGTGTAGAAGCCGACGCCCGGCGAATTGACACGGAACAACCGCTCGATCGAGAACTTGATGTCGGAGGGCTCGACGGCACGGTTCTCGGGGGGCGAGAACTTCACGCCCGTATGGACGTGGAAGGTGTACGTGGTGCCGTGATCGGTCACCTTCGGCATCGCCGTCGCGAGATCGGGAACGATCTGGTTGCCGGCGTTGCCGCTGGCACGCTTGAAGGTCACCAGGCCGTCGTTGGTCGACGCGAGCATCTCCCAGGTCTCGGTCGAGTACGCCAGCGCGGGGTCCAGGTGGTCGGGGTCGCTGACCATCGCCGCGCGCAGGGTGCCGCCGTTGACCGGCGTGCCGCCCTTGCCCGCCGAGGTCGAGCCGCCGCCCGAGGCACCGCACGCGGTGAGCGCCATCGCCGCGGCCAGCGTCGCCAGGACTGCCGTCCAGCGGGGCCCCGCGTGTCGTGACCATGCGGTGCGCGTGGCCCCCTTGGTGTGCAGGTCGTTGCCGCTCATCGCGTCTCCTCTTGCGTGATCGAACCCTCTGGACAGGCGGCTCATGCGAGAACCCCATCGGTCGTGACGGGGCCGGTGGGCCCCCACTGCGTACAGGCGGCCGCACCTGCCCGGGAGCCGGCTCGCATCGCCTCTTCGATCCCCTTCTCCTCCATCCGAGCCGCGATGAACGCGGCGATGTACGCATCCCCGGCCCCGAGGGTGTCGATGACCCGTGCCACGGGGTGCGCATCCATCTGCCAGCGCGCCTCGCCCGACGCGGCAATCGAGCCGCGAGCACCCAGGGTCACGACGACGAGCGCCGCGCCCGCGTCGAGCGCGCGCCGCAGCATCTGCTCCGGGGTCAGGCCCGCCGCCGAGGAGGCGGACATGAAGACCACGTCCACCACCGCCGCGATCCGCTCCAGCGCGCCGACCCCTCCGCTGTGCCCCAGATCGCAGGACAGGACCGCGCCCCCGCCGCGGAGCGCGCTGCCCCAGTCAGCCAGATCCACCTGACGCGCAAAGTGCAGCCACCCGGCGGTCGACAGCCAGGCCGCCGTCTCGGCGTCGAGGCGGTAGTCCGCGGCGACGCCGTAGTCCTCGGACACGAAACGCCGCTCACCATCCGGGTCGTGATCGACGATCGTGCGACCGGTCGCTCCCGGGACGCGCTCCAGCCGCGAGGTGTCGACCCCCGCCTCGTGGGCAGCCGAGAGGATCACCTCCGCCGCGGGATCGTCGCCGACCGCCCCCACGTACGACGCCCGCCGCCCCATCCGGGCGAGTGCGACGGCGACGTTGAACGCGTTGCCCCCGGCCAGGTGGACGGGCGGGCTCGCCGCCGCGACCGGGACGCGCTGGGGGAGATCGCGATCGCCTGACTGCGTGACGTCGACGCAGTTGTCGCCCACGCAGACGATCAATTCAGAAGGGGGCATGCACAACCATTCCGGGTCGACGGCACGCTGTTGTGATAGCGCTCTCGTGCTTGGGTGCGAACGCTATCACCGGGCGGCATTCGCGGCAGACTAGTCGCGGACCATCCAGCGTGACACTGGCCAATTGTCCAGACTGTCGCGCCTCATCACGGGCACAACGGCGGGTGTCCGCCCGGGGGGTGGCCTGGTAGCCTGGGGCCACCATGTCTGATAGCGCTCTCAGCTGTCACCCCGCGGTCGAGCTCGCCCACGCCCTCATCGCCTGCGACTCGACAAACCCCGAGCTGAACCCGGGCGGAGTCGGCGAGGGGGCCGTCGGGGCGCTGATCGCCGGTCGCCTGCGCGGTGCCGGGATGGAGGTCGAGATGGTTGAGGTGCGCCCCGGCCGCCCGAACGTGATCGGGCGGCTCCGGGGTCGCGGCGGCGGACCGACGCTGATGCTCTGCGGGCACACGGACGTCGTCTCCGCCGACCCCGACGGGTTCAGCCCACGGCTGCAGAACGGCCGTCTCTACGGCCGGGGCTCGGTCGACATGAAGGGCGGCCTCG
>CAJCHX010000761.1 GCA_903970215.1 Acidobacteriaceae bacterium | reverse complement strand
CCGGATCGCACGGTCGGAAGGCTTGGCGGTCGCGAGCTGGCACGCCTTCACTGCGGGACTGTTCTCCTCTGACCCGACGCGACCGCTCCGCGTCGACTCCGCCGCACTGCGCGGACTGGACGCCGACCGACTGGCGGCGGCGTTCCAGGTGGGCCCGTCGAATCCGCTCGTCGGTCTCGACGGCCGGCTCGCGCTACTGCATCGACTGTCCGAAGCCCTGGCTGGGCGGCCTGACGTCTTCGGCCCGGACGGACGGCCCGGTGGACTGTTCGACACCCTCACTGCGGGCGGCGGCCCGGTGGCCGCGCACACCATCCTGGCGACACTGCTCGGCACGTTGTCGTCGATCTGGCCATCGGGCAACGTGATCGACGACGGTGCCGGCGGCCGCGCCGCGGTAGGAGACTGCTGGCGGCACGTCGCAGCGCGCGGGCCCGGACTCACCGACGGCTGGATGCCGTTTCACAAGCTCTCGCAGTGGCTCACCTACTCGCTGTTGGAGCCGCTGGAGTGGGCCGGCGTCACGGTGACGGGCCTGGACGCGCTGACCGGTCTGCCCGAGTACCGGAACGGGGGCCTGCTGCTCGACACCGGAGTGTTGCGACTGCGCGATCCTGCGCTCGCGGCCCGTCGTTGGGACGTCGCCGACGAGGCGATCGTCGAGTGGCGCGCACTGACCGTGGCGTTGCTCGACGAGCTTGCGCCCCGCGTACGGGACCGACTACACGTGGAAGCCGACGCCATGCCGCTCGCATGTGTCCTCGAGGGTGGGACGTGGGCCGCGGGCCGCGAACTCGCAGGCCGTTGGCGCGGCGGGCTGCCTCCACTCACCATCGCCAGCGACGGCACGGTGTTCTAGTGTTCTAGTCCGGCTCTAGTGTTCTAGTCCCGGTCGCCTCCTCGAAGTACCGCCGTGCCCCGTCCACTTCAACGCACCCCGAAGGAAGCCCATGGGCGAAGTACATCTGATCGACCATCCGCTGGTTGCGCACAAGCTCACCCTCATGCGTCGAAAAGATGCCTCCACCAGTAGCTTCCGCCGCCTGCTCGGCGAGATCTCGCTGCTGATGGCGTACGAGGTACTGCGCGATATGCCGACCCACGAGATCGACGTACAGACGCCGCTCGAGCACACCACCGGTCCGGTGATCGACGGTAAGAAGCTGGTGTTCGTCTCGATACTGCGGGCCGGTACGGGCATCCTCGACGGCATGCTCGAGGTGGTCCCCGGCGCGCGGGTCGGGCACATCGGGCTGTACCGCGACCCGAAGACTCTGGTCGCCGTCGAGTACTACTTCAAGATGCCGACCGACCTCCACGAACGCGACGTCGTGGTGGTCGACCCGATGCTGGCCACCGGACACTCCGCGGTCGCAGCGGTCGATCGTCTCAAGGAGTGTCGTCCCAGGTCGATCAAGTTCGTGTGCCTGCTCACCTGTCCGGAGGGCATCGCGGCGATGCAATCGGCACATCCGGACGTACCGATCTTCACCGCCGCGATCGACCGGTGCCTGGACGAGCACGGGTACATCCTGCCCGGGCTCGGCGATGCCGGGGACCGCATCTTCGGGACGAAGTAAGTAAGCGCCGGGGGCGACGACCTCCTCCCGTGACAGAATTGCCGAAAATATAGATATTCCGTGACCTGCGGAACTCGGCTATTATCGAGAAATGAGCGAGGTGCCGCGCGCATTCACCGTGTCCGCCAAAGGGTACGGCGATGAGCCCAAGACCGAGGCCGACGTGCTCCTGACGGCTACTGCACGGATCCAGGCGGTGCTGCCTGCAGGCTGGACGGTTCAGGCGAATGCCGAGGCCGGCGGACTCGATGACGCGATCAACACCTATCGGCGCCCCGACTCATGCCTCTCGCTCATGCGCGAGCGGAAGATTGTGGCGACCTACGTGGTCGAGGCCAAGCGCGCCTTGGCATCGAGCAGCCTGGTCCCCGTCGTCAACCAGCTCCTCGAACAGCAGATGAGCACACCTCCCACCGTGGCCCGGATGCGGCCGATGCTGGTTGCTCGCTACCTCAGTTCGCGGCAGCAGCAGACGTTGCAGGAGCGCGGGATCGCCTACGCCGACGCGACGGGGAACCTGTATCTGACGTCGGACGATCCACTGATTCTGCTGTCCGATCGAGGCGCAAGTGCTGACCCGTGGCGAGGTCCCGGACGGCCGACGACAAACCTCAAAGGCCTTCCTGCCGCCAAGCTTGCGCGAGCGCTCGCAGACTTCGCTCCGCCGTATTCCGTCGCCGAGCTCGCCGAACTGGCCGGCGCCTCGCTAGGTGCCGCCTACCGTCTCAGCGACTACCTCGCAGGCGAAGGACTGCTGGCGCGCACCGGACGTGGGCCGATCACAAACGTCGACTGGCCCGAACTGCTTCGACGATGGAGCCGAGACGCTCGATACCTCGACACCAGCACGACGCGCGGATTCCTGGAACCTCGCGGATTGGACAGCCTCGTCGAGAAGCTCGGCAACAGGGAGCCGATGCAGCGATACGCGGTGAGCGGCTCGCTGGCCGCCCAGCCGTACGCGCCGTATGCCGAAGCCCGCTTGGGACTCATCTACAGCGATGACCCCGTCACGCTCGCCTCGGAACTCAGCCTGCGGCCAGTAGAGACCGGCGCCAACGTCCTGCTCGCCACACCGCGCTCCCCCGTGGTCTTCGAGCGCACGCCCACCTGGCGAGACATCACCATCGTCGCCCCCAGCCAGGCCGCTGCCGACCTGCTCGGCGGCCCCGGAAGGAACCCAACCGAAGGCGACTACCTGTTGGACTGGATGAAGGAGAACGAGGATGCCTGGCGGCGATAACCTGATCGTTGAGGCACGCGCTGCCCTACTCGACGCGATCGCAGCGCTCGAAGCCCACAAGGACTCGGTGATCCTCATCGGCGCCCAGGCCATCTACCTACGAACCGGCAACGCCGCCTTCGCGTTGGCCGAGGCCACCAAGGACTCTGACCTTGCCATCGACCCGCGGACACTCGGCGAGGATCCTCGGCTCGAGGAAGCCATGACCGAAGCAGGCTTCATCCTCAACCCGGTCAGCCAGCAGCCGGGCGCGTGGATGTCGCCTAACGGGATACCCGTCGACCTGATGGTGCCCGAACATCTTGCCGGCACGGGAAGCCGGCGCGGTATCGGCATTCCACCTCATTCCAAACACTCTGCACGACGAGCGGCGGGCCTCGAAGCGGCCATCATCGACCGGTCTCCGATGACCGTCGAATCGCTCGACGACGACGGCCGGAGCGCCGTCATCAATGTCGCAGGTCCCGCCGCGCTGCTCGTGGCGAAGCTCCACAAACTGGGCGAACGCGTCGGCACACCGGATCGGCTCAACGACAAGGACGCACACGACATCTATCGACTGCTGGTTGCCACCGAGACCAGAGACCTCGCGGAGTCCCTGCAGCGGC
Source organism: Acidobacteriaceae bacterium (assembly GCA_903970215.1). Taxonomy (GTDB): domain Bacteria; phylum Actinomycetota; class Actinomycetes; order Mycobacteriales; family Mycobacteriaceae; genus Tsukamurella. The sequence goes on along the minus strand of CAJCHX010000761.1, from coordinate 440 downwards.
TTCGCAGGGAGGAGATCGCCCAAGAGACCACCGCCCAGGCGCTAATGTACCTGGAGCAGCTCTTCGCGAGCGCGAGTGCTCTCGGCGCCACGATGGCTGGGCGGGCCGAGGAAGGAATCGGCAAGCCAGACACTGTTTCGGCTGCGGTCAGCTTCCTCGCGCAGGATCTGCTCTCAGCCATGGGCTGAACCGCCCCGGCATGTCCAGAGACTTCGAATCCCGAGAAGGTTGGAGTAGCCGCCGCGCGACGAGACCGCCGCTGTCCGAACTAGTTCGACCACCCCGCGGCGAGATGGTCAGCGAGCGAGCCACAGGCACGCAGGGTATCGATCAGTGCAGTGGTGTCCTGCGCCATCGGCCAGCTCGACAGCTTCGCTATCGCCGTCCGCGCTCGCGGGTGCACGTACACCAGCTGGCCGTGGATCCCCAAGCACAGCAAC
>CAJCHX010000760.1 GCA_903970215.1 Acidobacteriaceae bacterium | reverse complement strand
CGCGTACCTCCTCGCCATTCCGCCGCTGTGGGGTTTCCTCGCACTGGCTCTCGCCGGCGCAGCGGCGATGGAGCTGATCGGCGTGCAGCGAGCTCGTGGCCGCGACCTGGCGACCGGGGTCGTGCTCGGCGCGGGACTCGGCCTGGCGGCATTGTTCCTGTATTGGGACACCACGGTGCACAACACCACCGGCGCAGCGATGGTTGTGTTGTTCGGGTCGATGTTCGCGATCAGCTCCACCATCATCGTGCCGGTCGTGGTGGCCGCCGTCGTGGCAGCGCTGGTCGTGGTTGCGCTGTACCGCCCGCTGTTGCTCTGCGCGATCCATCCCGACCTCGCGGCGACGCGCGGCGTGCCCGTGCGAGCAGTCGGGGCCGCGTACCTCGCAGCGATGGCGGTCACGGTGGCGTTGTCGGCGGTCACCATCGGGTCCATCCTGTCGACCGCGTTGTTGATCGGACCTGCGGCTACAGCTATCCGGCTCACCCGGCATCCGGTGCGGGCGATGGCGTGCGCTGCAGTCGTGGGCGTGGCCGCGGTGTGGGGCGGGGTGTTGCTGGCGTACGACAGCTACCGGTGGCCGCCGTCGCATCACGGGTGGCCGGTGAGTTTCTTCGTGGTGGCCATCGTGTTCGTCGCCTATGTGGTTGCCGACCTGCCTCGGAAGGAGCGCCGCTAGATGTTCTCGGGGTTCATGGTCGACAGCTGGATCGTCGCGAGCCTGGCGGCCATCGTTGCGGGCTCGGTGGGCTTCTTCGTGGTCATGCGCGGCTCGGCGTTCGTGGCGCACGCGGTTCCGCAGGGCGCGTTCGCAGGCGCCGCCGCCGCGAGCCTGCTGGGTATGTCCACCATTCTCGGGCTCGGGGTGTTCTCCGTGCTCACGGCCCTGCTGATCGGACGGCTCGAGCGGCGTGGCCGGCACGACGTGGCCGTCGCGCTGGCACTGGTTCTGATGCTCGCATTGGGGGCGCTGCTGCTCAACTGGAACACGGCGTACGAGCCGGAGATCTTCTCGCTGCTGTTCGGCGAGGTGCTGGGGATCAACGACAGTCAGGTGGGACCGACGCTCCTGCTCGCCGTCGTGTGCTGCGTCGGTGTGATCGCGCTGTTCCGGCCCCTGCTGCTGGTCTCGGCGGTGCCGGACGTCGCGGAGGCCGGCGGTCTGCACGTGGGCCGGTACCGCTTGGCGTTCCTGGTGTTGGTCGCGCTCGCCACCAGCATGACGCTGCCGGTGGTCGGGGCCTTGTTGATCTTCAGCCTGATGGTCGGCCCGCCGGCCTTCGCCCGTGCAGTGACCGCCGAGCCGGTTCGAGCGTTGGCGTTGTCCACACTCGTGGCGCTCGTGACCGTCTGGGTGTCGATCGCCGGTGCGTACCAGTGGAACTGGCCCGTCGGGTTCTTCATCGGCACCCTGTCGGCGGTGTGGTACGTGCTGGGCCGCGTGATCGCGTCCCGCGCGATGCCGTGGCGGCGGCCACGTCGGGCAGGCCGTGCTGCTGCGGAGTCGGCTGCCTACTAGGCCTCGAGCAGGTGGAGGGGCCCGTCGATGAGCTTCTGCAGCGGCGGTGCATAGATCTCGACGACCGTTGTCGCAGGCAGCGATGCCAACGGCTCGAAGCGCAGCACGTACCGCGCGCAGAGCAGACCGAACACCTGGGCCGCGACGAGACTCGCGCGCAACGCACCGTCGCCGGGGCCGGCCTCCATCCGCGCGGTGAGCTCGGTGAGGAGGACCTCGAGCACGAATCCACGGATCAGCCCCGAATCGTCGATGCCCCCCAGCTCGGTGCGGATCACGGCGACCCCCACCTCGCGCAGCGGACCGTCCCAGAGCGGGATCAGGTTCGCGAGCAGGGCGTGGGCCACGGCGTCGAGGGACGCCGCGCGCACCGGGGCCCGCACCAACTCGGGGTCGATGGGCACAGCGAGCGCGCTCAGGTAGAGGTCTTGTTTGGTTCCGAAATAATGGTGTACCAGAGCCGGATCCACGCCCGCGCCGGCTGCGATCATGCGGATCGACGTCTGTTCGTAGCCGCTCGCCGCGAACAGGGAGCGCGCGGTAGCAAGGATCTCCGCGCGGGTGTCGGGCGCGCCGGCCCGGCGGCCGCTGCGCCGCCGCGTCGGACGGTCTGCGTGCGCCGTCATCGGGTGGTGCGTTGGAGCGTCGCGGACGCGAGCCCCAGCCCCACGAGCGCGAATGCTGCCACGACGGCGAGGTCGACCCACATGGCCACGGTGGCATCCGGGTGCGCGCCCACCTCGCGCAGCGCGTCGACCGCGTACGTGAGCGGGAGGACCCGGCTGATCCACTGCAGCCAGTCGGGCATCGCCTCGCGCGGCACCAGCAGCCCGCACAGGAAGATCTGCGGCACCACGACCACGGGCATGAACTGCACCGCCTGGAACTCCGTCCGGGCGAAGGCGCTGCACAACAGGCCCAGCGCCACGCCCAACACCGCGTCGACCACGGCGATCAGGACGACCAGGCCCACCGAGCCCGCGGTGGTCATCCCGAGCAGATACACCGTGACTCCCGTCGCCACCACGGCCTGCACGGCGGCGGCCACCGAGAACCCGGCGGCGTAGCCGAACAGCAGGTCGGCCTTGGCGAGCGGGGTCGTGAGCAGTCGCTCGAGCGTTCCCGAGCTCCGCTCGCGCTGCATGGCGATGGAAGTGACGATGAACATGAGCGCGAACGGCAGCACCCCGAGCATGACCAGCGCGATCCGGTCGAAGAACGGATGCCCGGACACACCCGGGATGTGGTCGTAGTCCCGGTAGAGGAAGTACAGCAGCACGAGCAACGCGGTGGGCACCCCCACGATGAGCCCGACGGTCCGCGGGTCGGCGCGAAGCTGCCGCAGCACCCGGATCGTGGTGGCTATAGCGATGGTGGGATTCACGAGTGGGCCTCCTGCCGGCGGATGAGCGTGAGGAACGCGTCGTCGAGTGAGGACTCGCCGGTGTCCTCCCGAAGCTCGTCGGGCGTGAGCTCGGACACGAGGCGGCCGTCGCGCAGCAGGATCAGACTGTCGCAGTGCGCCGCCTCGTCCATCACGTGGCTGGACACGAGCAGCGTCGTGCCCGACTGCGCCAATGCCGTGAACCGCTCCCAGAGTTCGGCCCGCAGAACCGGGTCCAGCCCCACTGTGGGCTCATCGAGAATCAGTAGTGGCGGCCGCGCCACCAGCGCGCATGCGACGCTCACGCGCGAATGCTGGCCCCCCGACAGGGCATCGGTACGGCGATCCCGCATGCCGTCCAGCCCCACCGCGGCGATCGCGTCGGCCACGTCGGCGTGGGCGGTGGCGCGTCGGGCCGGGTAGAGGGCGGCGAAGTACCGGACGTTCTGCTCGACCGTGAGGTCGGCGTACACCGATGGTGACTGAGTCACGTAGCCGATCTGTGACCGCAGAGCCCGTGCACCCGCGGGGTGCCCGAGCACCGTGGCGGTCCCGGACGAGATGCGTTGCGCCCCCACGATGACGCGCATCAGGGTGGTCTTCCCGCAGCCCGACGGTCCGAGGAGGCCGGTGATGGACCCCGCGTTCACGGTGGCGGACACCGCCTCGAGCACGGTGTGATGGGAACGGACGACGGTCAAGGAGTCGAGGACGATAGCGGCGGGCACGTGCCACCTCCAGGTCGATTTCATCGAGTGATGAATTCACTCATAGATGAATTGTGCGCTCGTC
>CAJCHX010000759.1 GCA_903970215.1 Acidobacteriaceae bacterium | reverse complement strand
CTCAGCGCGGTGCGCCTGTACGACCGTGCTACCGGTGCGGTGCGCTGGGTCGATCCCGCCGACCTGCGGCTCGGCTACCGAACGTCGCGGCTCAAGCACACCGCCGACGAGGTCGTGCTCGCGGTTCGGTTCGAGCTGTCGGGTGACGGCAGCGCCCCGATCCGGTATGCGGAACTCGCCCGCACCCTGGGGGTCGAGCCCGGTGATCGGGTCGACCCGGCGCGCGCCCGCGCCGCGGTGCTGGGCCTGCGCCGCGGCAAGGGGATGGTGCTCGATCCCGACGATCACGACACCTGGAGTGTCGGCTCCTTCTTCACCAACCCGGTGGTGCCGGCTGCGGACGCCGACGCGGTGATCGGCGCGATCACCGCAGCGGTCGGTATCGAGCCGCCCCGCTATCCGGCGCCGGACGGAGTGAAGTTGTCGGCGGGGTGGCTGATCGAGCGGGCCGGGTTCGGCCGCGGTTTCTCCGGCGGCCGGTCGACGGTGTCGTTGTCCACGAAGCACACCCTGGCCCTCACCAACCGCGGTGGCGCCACCACCGCCGATCTGATGTCGCTCGCTTCCGAGGTCCGGCAGGGCGTCCGCCGCCGGTTCGCTGTGAGCCTGCTGCCGGAGCCCGTCCTGGTCGGAACTGCTCTCGCGCCCGCGTAAACTAGCCGCCATGCACGAACATCCTTCGGCGGGGGTGAGGCGCCGGACGGTGCTCGCCGCGCTCGCCGCGACCACCGGCGGCGCGACCCTCCTCGCGGCCTGCGGAAACAGTTCCTCAGAGTCTGCGAAGAAGGCGACGCCGACCGGCATCTCCCTGGAATACACGCCCGGCGACAAGGACCCAGCGCCGTCACCGGTCGCCGACATCTCCGTGACCGTCCGCAACGGCCACTTCCAGCCGGGCGTCGAGCTCACCAACCCGAGCGGCAAGACGGTCGCTCTCGCCCCCTCGTCGGACGGACTCACCTACAAGGTCGACGAGCCGCTGGGCTACGGCATCACCTACACCTGGTCGGGTTCTGCCATCGGTGCCGACGGCAAGATCGTCAAGCTCGACCACCAGGTGACCACGTACCAGCCGAGCAGCACGGTGAACGTCGTGATCAATATCGCCGACGACGAGGTCGTGGGTATCGCGGCGCCGCTGATCCTGCAGTTCGACGCTGCCGTCTCGGACAAGGCGACGGTCGAGAAGGCCCTGGCGATGACGACGACGCCGCCGACCGAGGGCTCGTGGGCCTGGCTGCCCGACGACAACGGCTCCCGAGTCCATTGGCGACCCAAAGAGTATTGGCAGCCGGGCACCAAGGTCTCGATGATCGGCAAGCTCTACGGTCTCGACCACGGCGACGGCGCGTACGGTGCCGCGGACGTCACCAGCACGTTCACCATCGGTCGCTCGCAGATCGTCAAGGCCTCCGCTCCGTCACACGAGATCGTGGTGATGCGCGGCAACGACGTCTACCAGCAGTTCCCGTGCTCGTACGGCGAGGCCGACCTGCCGCGCAACATCACCCGGTCGGGCATCCACGTGGTCAGCGAGAAGCACCAGGACTTCTACATGAGCAACGCCGCCGCCGGGTACTTCAACGTGCACGAGCAGTGGGCGGTGCGGATCTCCAACAACGGCGAATTCATCCATGCCAACCCGAACACGGTGGGCGATCAGGGCAACACGAACGTCACCAACGGCTGCATCAACCTCTCGCTGGAGAACGCCGAGCAGTACTTCGAGGGCGCGATCTTCGGTGACCCCGTCGAGGTGACGGGGACGTCGATCGAGTTGTCCGCCGCCGACGGTGACATCTACGACTGGACCCTCGACTGGCCTACCTGGCAGTCCATGTCCGCGGTCGGGAAGTAGTGACCTCCGGGCCGGTGGCGCTGCGGCGCGAGGTGTCGGTGGAACTGGCGGTCACGGTATCGGCGGCCACGACGCTCGAGTTCCAGATAACACTGGCTCGCCAGATCGGCGCGTCGATCGAGGAGACGCTGGAGTTCAGGTCGGGCGGACTCGTCGTACATCCCAGCGAAGTGGTCGGCGAACATGGCGGGCGGATCCACCGGTTCGACGCCGACCCCGG
>CAJCHX010000758.1 GCA_903970215.1 Acidobacteriaceae bacterium | reverse complement strand
CTCGGCGCTGGCGATTGCGGCGTAGACCGAGAGATAGCGGGGAATCCCCACCTTGGTCAGGGAGAGGGCGCGTTCCGCCTGTGCGCGGCAGCGGGCCGGCGACGCTGGGTCGTCCCGGAGGGCCAGGATCGCGGCGATCACCCGGCGATGGACCTCGGGGGTGTGACCGTCGACCCGGACCCCGATATCCGGCGAGAGCAGCTCATCGAGATCTCCGATGCCGGCGCTGTAGACCACGGGGAGGCCCGCCCCGAGGTACTCGCCGAGCTTGGTCGGTGACTGGGAGACCGTCGACGGCGTCGGCGTGATGAAGGTGATGGCAAAGTCCCCGGCGGCGAGAAAGGCCCCCACCTCATGCGAGGGCGCTGATGTGATGGTGTAATCCGCCGGGTCCGCCCCAACGCGCGTCAGGCCGCGCCTGATCATGACGCCATCGCCCTGGGTCAGGATCAGGAAGTGAAACCGGTCGATCAGCTCAGCCGCCAAGCGGTGAAAGTCGGCCATCGCGTCGGGCATCGACCAACTCGGGAACTTCCCGACGTAGACCATGACCGTGCATTCCCCGAGCCCGAGCGACTGCCGGATGCGGTCTCGTTCAGCGCCGGCGGCCGCGATCAGCTCGAGGTTCGCGCAGCACGGGATCACGTGAACGCGGGACCGCACGGCACGGGGAAACAGGGTGGTGCGCGCCCTCTCGGTGAGGACGATGATCTGGTCAGCGCGCCGGATGGCCGCGCTCTGCACCGCCGCGGTCAACCGAGACGGCAAACCTCCCGGGCGCCAACGACCGGACTCCTCGCGCTCCTGCACCATCAGGCCGCGAATGTCGAAGACCAGCGCGGGGTGCCTACGGGAACACCGATCGGCGAGCAGCGCCATCGCGGCTGGGACATGGTTGCGCGCATGGACGACGTCCAGCCGATACCGGCGCGTCAGGATCCAGATGTACGCCGAGCCGAGCAACGTGTCATAGATCGTCGCCGGAAGGGACGGACGGGCGTGGTAGCCCAGGCCGTGCCAGTCGATCTTCAGGGAGCGCATCCGTCCTCGCCAGCGCCGCCGCCCCGCGGCGGTCAGCCTCGGCTCGAAGGTGAGAAGGTGGACGCGATGTCCGGCCGCGGCGAGCCCGGCGAGATAGGCGACGACCTGGGTGTGGGTCAGCGGATCCTCGAGTGTCAGGTAGCAGACGTACAGCAACCGCAGCCGGCTCGGACCGCCCGCGCGGGATCCTCTAGGCAAGGACGGAGCGAAACGCGGCAACGATTTTCTCCGCGTTGGCCTGCAGCGTGTAGCGATCCCGGGCGACCGCTGCGGCCCGCTTGCCGGTGCGCTCGCGCAGATCCGCGCTGTCGACCAGGCGCTCCAGCGCGGCGCTCCACTCGGCATCTCCGGAGGCGAGGAAGCCGGTCCGGCCGTCACTGATCACGCTCCCGTTCGCGCCTACCGGGGTGGCCACCGGTGGGATCCCCAGCGCCATGTACTGGACAAGTTTCAGGTAGAACTTGTGGGGTGCCCACGGCGTCGTGCGCACCGGCAGCAGGCCGATGTCGAAACGGCGCTGGTCCTCGACCTCCGTCTCGGCATCCCAACTGGTCACCGTATGCGGAACGTCGGGCATCCCGACATCGCCTGCACCGATGAACCGGAGCTCGACGTCGCCGCGACGGCTGAGCTGGCACAAAGGGCGGCGCACCACCTGGAGGTTGATCGCCGTCGAGTGGCTGCCGATCCAGCCGACGCACACCGGTCTGTCGCGTCGTGGAGCCGACGGCGCCCAGCCCGTGTACAGGTCGGCGTCGACGAGGCTGGGGATCTCCCACACATTCGCGTTGTGGCCGCGGGCGAACGCGGCGATGCTCGGTGAGTTGACGATCACCATCGCACTCAGGCGGCAGAGGTTCTTGACCTTACCGGGGAATTTCAGGTATGAGAGGCGTCCGTTGGTGGGACTGATCGATGGGATGTACAGGGGGTCGTCGAGAAGGTAGATAATCGGCGTGTGGTGCCGTGCGGCCCAGCGCTCGATCACTGCCGGTCCGATCAACGTCGCCTGGCGATTGACCAGGACGGCGTCGTAATCGTGGGCATGGCGGACCTTGGGCAGGAAGCGTGCATACGCGTCAGCCATCGCCAGTGCCTTGTCAGCCACGCGCCCTGGTTTGTAAACAACCTCGTGCAGTCGGTTGGTTTCAAACACGGCGTACTCCAGGGTGATGTCGGCGTCGGCCAGAACGCGTTCCCACAGTTCGAAGTTCGAGCGCGGTCCCGGTGCTGTCCCGTAGGGATAGGGAGTCAGGACAAGGACACGTGCAGACACAGTTCAGTTCTAGCAGTGAAGTCGCGATGCGACAGGACAGCTGAGTATTTACCAGCCGGCAACGGAAGTGTGACTATGATCCGGACAAGCCTTTGCGCTGCGACGAACCCCGATTTGGATGGTCACAGAGCCGCGACCGCGCGGGTCAGGCCTGTGAACCGCCTTTCACAGCGTTGACCTCGGCGCGCCGCCGGTCCCTCCCCGTACCGGGCCCGGCATGTTGATCGCCGTCGAGGGTGTGGTCATCACCACCCTCGCCGTCGCCTTCGCGCTCAAGTGGCTGACGGCGCTGCTGCGGCGCAGCCGTCCGGAACTGAGGGTCGGGGCACCGTTGACGGTCGGCTTCGTACTGCGCCTGATCGTGATCGCCGGGGTCTCCCTGACCGGAATCGGGAGCACGTTGCGCGGCGGCGACGAGATCACGTTCCTTGACTTTGCCCATGCGATCGTTCCGCTGAGCTGGACCTCGGGGCAGTGGCTTCCCACTGCCCACAAGTCCTACCTGCAGGTGCTGATGTTCGCCGCCCAGATCAAGCTGCTCGGTTCCTCAGAGGGGGCCCTGCGCATCACTCAGGTGGGAATCTCGCTGGCCGGCGTCCTGTTGCTCGCGGCTGCCGTCTATGACATCGTCGGGCCCCGGCCGGCCAGGCTCACCGCCTGGCTGCTGAGCCTCGAGATCGCCAGCCTGTTCTTCAACGAGCTGCTGGGCAAGGAGGCGCTAATGCAGCTGGCCAGCGGGCTCGTCGTGTTCGGTGGCACGAAGGTCTGGAAACAGCTCGAATACAAGGGCATGGCGATCATGGGGCTGGGGGCGCTGATCGCGGTGTTCACGCGTGACTACGTCGGTTGGTTTCTCGCGGGGTGCGCGGTCGCGATGATCACTCATGCCGCGCTGAGACGGGTGGGAGGGCGTCTGCGATCAACGACCGTTCTCGTGGCCGCCGCGGTCATCACCTGCCTGGCCATCCCGGTGCTCCTCCATGCGTCCTCGCCCGAGAGCCTGAAGGCGAACCTGCAGGCGTCGCAGACCGCGAACGCGACCGGGACCGTGGGCAACAACAACCTGGCCCTGTCCCAGGTCAACTACTCGAGCCGCGGCGCGATCCTCACCAACCTTCCACAGCGCATCGGCGACGTCCTGCTGAGGCCCTTCCCTTGGCAGGTGGGCGACACCAGCCAGATGCTCGGTGTGCTGGGCTCGATCGTCGCGCTCACGAGCATGTTCCTGTTGTTGCGCTTTGCGGTGATCTGCCGGGGGCAGATCGTGCGGCGCATCGGGCCGCTGTTGTACCCGTTCCTGTTCATGCTGGTCGCCTACGCGCTGTCGGTGGGCAATGCCGGTACCGGATTTCGATACCGCACCCATCTGGTGACGCTGATCATCGCGATGATGGTCGTCCTGCGGTCCGTCGCAC
>CAJCHX010000757.1 GCA_903970215.1 Acidobacteriaceae bacterium | reverse complement strand
GCGGATCGCCGAGCTTGTCTGGAGGACCCTCGTGAAGCGAGCCGCCGACGTCGAGATCCCGTGGCCGCCGTGGCGTCGGGCAGACATCCGAACGCGCGCCGACGTCACGCAGGCTGATGCGGCCGCTGCTGTCGGTGTCAGCGTCCAGACGCTCGCTCGGTGGGAGAGCGGGACTTTCGAGCCGAGTGGAATTCGTCGTGTCCGTTACCGCTTTCTTCTCGATCAGCTACAAAGCCTCTCGCAGGACCAGCAGGCCCTTCGCTCGGTGCGCAGGCGCAGCTGAATGGCGCGCACCGAGGCTCGGATCAAGACGGCACTGTGGACCGACAACATGGAGTGGAGACAACTGACCGGCCGGGCCCAGCGGTGTTATTTGATGCTCTGCTCGCAGCCCACGATCTCGTTGTGCGGCGTTGTCGCCCTGACCATGAGGAAGTGGGCTGGTCTTGCCGTTGACGAGACCGAGGCGTCCCTTCGGGCCGCTCTCGACGAGCTCGTTGCTCACCGGTACATCGTCGTCGACGAGGACCTGGAGGAAGTCTGGATCCGGACCTTCCTCCGCCACGACGGCGTGTGGCGTTCACCGAAGACACGCAGCGCTGCGCTGGCTCAGGTGGCCCACATCAGCTCTCCACGGATCAAGGCGCTCGTGCAGGCTGAGATCGCATCTCTTGACGGCCGGAGAGACGGTGCAGGTGATACCCCTCCACCCTGTGGAAAACCAGGCTTGGTTACCCCATGGAATGGCGTATCAGATGGGGTATCCGATGCCGTACGTGATGGGGTAGCCGATACCTCTCGCACGCGCGCGGGCGCAGTCTCCGTCTCCGTCCCTGTCACCGACACCAGTCTCCGTCTCCCACCGGTGACGCCGGAGGACGAGGTGCTCCGCACCGGATCGGGAGACGACAGGACGCTGGCGCTGGCCGAACGCATCGAGAAGCTCTGCACCGGCAACAACCGAGCTGCCGTCCAGAGCGAGGCTCGGCGCGTCGCCAAATGGGCGCTTTCTCAACTTGCCGATCATCGGATCGAGGAGGCCATCGGCTACTGCTGCAGTCATCCGCCCGACCTGCCTCGTGGCGTAGCCGAGCTGATGCGAAGGAAGGCCTCAGACTACGGGCTCACCGTCGCAGCCTTCAATCCCCGTCTCCTTCCTGCGCCGACATGATGGCGACGGAAGGACGCACACCGGCTCAGGAACGCCTCGATGCCCGTCTGGAGTCTGGGCGGCGCTGGATCGAGGTCCTGAAGGCGGTCGCGCGCGGCGAGCTCCCCGCCGGCGCAACACCCGAGGACCTCGACGACCAGGACGACGTCGACCAGTGACCGACCGGTCGATCGAGGAGCTCGTCGCCGAAGCCGAACGGCGCATCGCTGCCAGCCCGACCCGCAACGACCCGGCCACCGTCCTCGCCATGGCGCTCGAGATGCTCGCCGAGGAATGGGCCGCCGACCAGCGGCCGCTCTGCCCCGTCTGTGGCAAGCGTCGCGTCGACCGCAACCTTGACCGGTGCCCGTGGTGCCGGGAGAGCGAAGACGCGCAGCTCCTCTACAAGCGCCAGTGGTGGCGACGGGCAGGCGGGGCCGAAGCCCAACGAGAGCGACGCACTGCCGTCGCGAACCCGGATCGGAGGCCAGATGCCCCTACCTAGACACGGATGCAGCTGTCATGCTCGCTTCGACGCCGGCGGCCGGCGATGACCGCCCAGTGCGCCGACCTGACCGGTCTCATGTTCGCCACCGACACCGACACAGTCGACGTCGCACGCCGACTCTGCAGTCGCTGTCGTTTCGCCACTCGCTGCCTCGTTCTCGCACTCGTCCACGATGAGCGCGCCGGCGTTTGGGGCGGATTCGATGCCCACCAGCGCAACCAGATCATCCGAACCATCAAGGCCCGCACCAAGGAGACCACGTGACCCAGCCCACCTTCCGCCTCTGGCTCTTCCAGCAGCGGCACCGCGCCGACGCAACTGGCCGCCTCGGCGAGCTCTACGCACGAGGACACCTCGACATCGACAACCCGAACAGCCCCCGCAACCGCATCACTCGAGGCGCCGAGCTGCGAGCAGCGCTCGACCAGGCCCGCACCGAGTACCGCAACGCCACACCACGCCAGCGGTCCCGACGCCCGGCCGGGCGGTGCGCCGGATGCGGCAAGGACACCGGCGTCAGCATGGTCAGAGTCCGGGCCAACCGCGGCGGCCGCAAGCCCGTCGACGAGCTCTGGCACCTCGCCTGCCGGGATCGCGAGACCGGCCGGGCCGGAGGCCTCCGCAAGGCGGTCAGCGGCCAGTGAGCCAGCGCTGCAGCGCTGCAGCGCTGCACCCGTCGATGACCCCCCGGGTTGAGTTTCCTTTTGCGATTCGCACGACACCCCCGCTTCGTTCCATGTGTGTGCGGCTCGAATTGAGCAATCTTGCGGGCCGGTCCCGGGCAGTCTGGGCCCGATCGCCGGCTACCCGCTGCAGTCCGTGGATGGTTCGCCAGCGCTGCCGGCGGCAGTGGGGCGCCCGGTGAGGGGCCGCAAGCCAGAACCGACGGCGATTCGGGTCCTTCACGGCGACCGGAAGGCGACCCGGCCGAAGGGACCGCCGTTGTCGCCGTCGTGCCCGCAGGAGCCTCGCTGGATCGACCTGTTGCCCGGTCGGGACTCCTGCACTCTGCGCGCCGACTGCGGGCGTCTGTGGGCGGCGCTGGTCCCGGAGCTGGACCGCCATGGTGTGCTCGCCCGGGTCGACGTCGTCCTGGTCGTCGATGCGGTGGTGTGCGCAGCTCGGATCCGTCAGTGCGAGCGGCTCCTGTCTCGCGGCGGTCTGACGGTGGAGACGGAGCGGGGGGTCGTAAAGAACCCGGTGACGTCGATCGTGGCAGCCTACCGGACGCAGCTGCGCTCCTATGTGGGCGAACTCGGTCTGTCTCCGTCGTCGAGGTCTCGGCTGCCGTGGGACGTGGCGGAGGAGGACGACGGTGTGTTCTCGGAGCTGTTCTCGTGAGCGACTACGAGCCCCTCGAGGACGTCCTTGAGGCGTGGGCCCGGATGGAACAGGGCGAGCTCGTTGATTGGGACGGCGTCCGGTTGCGGCTGACGTCCCATCTGGATCAGCTCCGTTCGCACACAGCCGACGATGGGGACGCCATCGTCGTGCTGTGGCCGGTCGAGGCCCTCCTGGAGGGCGTCGAGTTGGTCCTGGCCGGTCATCGTGAGGCGGCGTCGGCTCGGATTGGCTCGCACGGCCAGGAGGCGCTGCGGGCGCTCGAGGAACTCCGCCGACGCCGGGGTCCTTCGATCTAGCCACCTGCGACCGTGGCGACCCATGACGAATGTTGCGACGAACCCCGTCGACGACGCCGTGCTGGTCGGTACCGCCCCGATCGCTCGGGTGCTTCGCTGCTCTGCGCGTCAGGTCGAGAGGCTGGCGGCAGCCGGCGAGATCCCGAGCATCCGGGTCGGCCGCTCGCTGCGCTTCGAGCCCGACGCTGTAGCTGCTGCCATGGCCGAAGGGCCGGCCGCTGAGAGGATCGCCGACGCCTTCCGGTCCGCTGATTCCGGCGGCATCGGGTCACTCTCCTCGCCGGCGGCGCCGAGCGGCGCTCTGCCGCACGGCTTGCGGCTCAGGTCGCCGGCGAGGAGCCAATCCGGAGATAGGCCGTCCGGCCGCGCCACACCCACGACGGACATCGACGAAAGGACCGCACTGTGACCACGACCGAGACGGACCCGACCTTGGCTGACGCCCAGGTCCATCAGCTGTGGGCCGAGCTCGGCCGGCGCTACAACGCAGCCGGGAAGTCGGCGCACTTCCAGATTCTGCGCAAGATGGACTTGGCCTACCACAGCGAGCTCGATAGAGCCGGGCAACTGGAGCGGGCAAGGGCGGCGTGGGCTCAGCGGGAGCGCGAGCGGATGAAGACGTGGGAGCGCGAGCACCCGGAGGAGTTCGCTGCCCTCCAGAGGGACCAGGAGCAGCGGCGCGCGCAGCTGGCGGCCGAAGAGAAGGCCCGGCAGCAGCTGTATGCCGAGGAGCAGCGCAAGTTTGAGGAAGCGAAAGCTGAGCTTGACCGCAAGCGGGCCGAGGCGCTGAAGGATCCGGACGTCCTTCTCCGGCGCATCGAGGAGCTCGAGCGTTCGACTCTTCGTCGATAGGCAGGGCTGATGCCGGCCAAAAGATTGACGGCAGCGTACGTGCTCGACGCCGCCGGCGTGAAGGCCGGTGTCGCCGAGGCCGACGCGTCCCTCGACGAGCTGCAGAAGAAGGCCGACGAGACCTCGAGGAAGTTCGACACCGCCGCAGCCGGCGCAGGCGGGGCGATGGGCGGTCTCGCCGACGAGACGGAGAAGGCCCGGAAGGACACCGAGGGCTCG
>CAJCHX010000756.1 GCA_903970215.1 Acidobacteriaceae bacterium | reverse complement strand
GTCGACGACGAAGGCGGTATAGCACCAGCCGGACCACGTCGAGACATACGTGAAGTCCGCTACCCACAGCCGATCCGGCGTGAGCGGTGCGAATCGGCGTCCGACCAGATCTGATGGTGTCGGCGATGACGGGTCGCTGATCGTGGTGCGTGTGACCTTTCCGCGGACCGAACCTGCCAGGCCCAGCTCCCGCATCAGGCGCTCGACGGTGCACCGTGCGATCGGCGCTTCCCCGTGTGGGCGTTGACGATTCAACGTCAGCCAGAACTGTCGGGCTCCGTAGACGCCGTAGTTCGACGCGTGCACCGCGGCGATCCTCGGCTTCAAGTCCTCGTCTCGGACCTCACGGCAGGTGCGCTGACGTGATCGGTGTTCGTAGTAGGTTGCAGGGGCGATCTTCGCGCCCAGCTCGGTGAGCTGGTTGCAGATCGACTCGACACCCCACCGCAGACCGTCCTCACCCTCGCGTCCGCCGACATGCTCGTCGATGAACTGCACGATCAACGCTGTGGCCGGTCGAGTTCGGCCGCGAAGAAAGCCGACGCCGACTTCAGAATCACGTTGGCCCGCTTGAGTTCTGCGTTCTCACGCTTCAACCTACGCAGCTCCGCCGACTCCTCCGACGTCACCCCCGCACGATCACCGGCATCGACCTGCGCCTGACGACACCACTCGCGGACCGTCTCCACCGTCCCGATCCCGAGCAACTCGGCAGGGTACCTCTTCGACGTACTCCCGGACATGACTCCATCCTTCCTTCCCAAGGAACGGAGTCTCCGGACTCGCCGGGGCGATTCACCTGGTCTGGGATTCGGCCGCTTGGGAGGACTGCAAGCACTGGCATACCGCTGACCGTCGGGTGCTCAAGCGGATCAACTCGCTCATCGAGGCGTGCCTTCGCGAACCGTTCGACGGCATCGGCAAGCTCGAACAGCTCAAGTACGGAGCGCAGGGTTCCTGGTCGCGACGCATCACCGACGAGCATCGGCTGGTCTCCCTCGTTGACGGCGACGACCTGGTGATCCATCAAGTGCGGTACCACTACTGACAGCATGGAGGCTCGGTACGCCTCGTGCTCACGAAGGGCGCGCGCAGACATCACGGCGGGTCTCGGCGTCAGCGGCCCCGCATCCCGGTGACGCCATCGATGAACAGGTCGACGCCGGTCGCGAAGTACTCGTCCTGATCGTCGCAGCGCAGCATCGTCGGCGCGAGTGACTTCAGGATGGGGAATCGGTCGTCGGGCAAAGCGAGTAGGTCGGCCAGCTTGTGCCGGCGCATCTCGTCGCGCTGCTCCTCGGGGATCGTCAGCTCCGCACCGGGGACGGAGACCACCAGGGTGACCGCGGCCTGCAGTGCGCCGCGCGCCACAGTCGCCGCCGCGGCGGGTGGGTAGCCGTCGGCGATCAGCCGCGCGAGGACTCGCTCGGTGAGGATGCGGCCCTTGTCGCACTGGAGGATTCGGGCCGGTACGAGCTCGGCGGCCGCCGGATGGCGGCGCATCGCGTCGATGAGCGCGGACAGCGCCCGCCGGATGAACTCGTGAGCAGAAGCCGTGTCGTCGGGTGCGACGACGGTGTCGATGATGCGGTCGCCGAGCGCGGCGCGCATCTCGTCGCGGTTCTTGAAGTGCCAGTAGAGGGCCATGGGCGTCACGTCGAACTCCTGCGCCATCCGCCGGATGCTCACCGCATCGAGTCCCTCGGCGTCGGCTATCGCCAGCGCGCGGTCGACCACCGCCGTGCGGCTCAACCGAGCGCCGTCGGCCTTCTTGTCGGTAGTTCTCCCACTCACACTTGACAACTATACATCGTATGGGGATACGCTATATGACGTACATGTACGCCGTACATGTCTGTTGTATAGGAGCGCCACATGTCCGACCGTCCGTCGATGACCAGGCGCCAGCGCGGCGCGCTCATGGCCGTCTCACTCGCCACCTTCATGACCTATCTGGACAACAACATCGTCAATGTCGCGATCCCCGACATCCAGCGCGAACTTCACCTGAGCACGGCAGGGCTCGAGTGGGTGGTGAGCGCCTACATCCTCACGTTCTCCGCGCTGATGCTGATGGGCGGCCGACTGGCCGACCTCCTCGGGCGACAGAGGATGCTGCTCGCCGGACTGCTGGTATTCGCTACATCGTCCCTGGTCGCCGGGCTGGCGGGCACCGCGGGAGTGCTGATCGGGGCCCGGGCGGCGCAGGGGGTCGGCGCCGCGATGATCACTCCGACCACCCTCGCGATCATCTCGGCGACCTTCACCGACACCCGCAAGCGGAACGCGGCGATCGCGGTCTGGGGATCCGTCGGCGCCCTCGCCGTCGCCGCGGGCCCGCTGCTCGGTGGCGTGCTCGCCCAATACGTGTCGTGGGGGTGGATCTTCTTCGTCAACGTGCCGATCGGGGTGATCACGGCGGCGCTGGTGATCTCGTCCGTCGACGACTCACGGGCGCCGGCCGACGGGCTGGACCTTCCCGGGCTGTCCCTGTCGGTGGTCGGTCTGACCGCGCTGACGTTCGCGTTGATCCAGGGGCACGACCGGGGATGGGCGTCATGGCCGATCCTGACGGCGTTCGCCATCGCTGCGATCTGCACTGCGCTGTTCATCGCGGTCGAACGACGCAGCGCCGCACCCATGGTCGACCTGTCCCTGTTCGGCAGCCGCATCTTCACCGGCGGCTTGGTGGCACTCATGCTGTTCGCGTTCGGACTTTTCGGCATCTACTTCTTCACCTCGCTGTATATCCAAGGCGTGCTGGGCTTTTCGCCTACGAAGGCAGGTCTGGCCTTCCTGCCCATGGCCCTGTGCATGGCAGTCGCCGCCGCGCTGTCCGACCGGATCGCCGAACGCTTCGGCGCTCACCGTGCGGTCTCTGCGGCATTCGTTTTGATGGGGGCGGGTATCGCGTCGGTGTTCCTGCTCGGCGCACACACGGGATTCGCCGGTCTCATGCCGAGCCTGCTGGTGACCGGGATCGGTGGCGGACTGACCATCACGCTGACCGCGACGGTGCTCGCGCAGATGCCCGCCGAGCGGGCCGGCGTCGGCTCGGGCCTGTTCAACGCGAGCCGCGAGGTCGCCGCGCTACTCGGAATCACAGTGCTCGGCGCCGATCTCACCGCACGTCAGCAGTCCTCGTTACATCTGGGATCGCTTCCGTCGCAGGCCTTTCTGGACGGCTTCCGGCTCGCCGTGCTGATCGCGGGCGCGATGGTCGCCGCGGGCGGAGTGGTCTCGTGGGTTGCACTCCGCCCGCGGTCGTCGGTCGTCGCCGATACTGCGGGCCCGAACCCGCCGCTCGTGACCTCCGTGTCGGCGTAGCGCACCGCCACGGCGTCCGCTCCGAGCGACCGGTGAAACACGACCCGTCGTCGGGGCTAGCGTGGACACCATGAAACCCGGTGACAAGGCCTCCGATTTCGAACTCCCCGACCAGGACGGCAATCCGCGCAGGCTGAGTGATCTGCTCGCCGCCGGCCCGGTGGCGCTGTTCTTCTATCCCGCCGCTTTCACCCCGGGCTGCACCAAGGAGGCCTGCCACTTCCGCGATCTGGCGGCCGAGTTCGCCGCAGCGGGGGTTCAGCGCGTGGGCATCAGCCGGGACGCGGTGGCCAAGCAGCACGACTGGACCGCCAAGCACGGGCTCGACTACCCGCTGCTGGCGGACGTCGACGGCTCGGTGGCCACCGCCTTCGGGGTGCGGCGGGACGGTTT
>CAJCHX010000755.1 GCA_903970215.1 Acidobacteriaceae bacterium | reverse complement strand
CGCCGTGACCGCGCTGATCGAAGGTGACTGTGTCGCGGCCGGCACGTCGCAGTGCCCGCGCGGTGCGCGCCCACGTGCGGTGGTCGGCGCCCATGCCGTGGATCAGCAGCACCGGGTTGCCCGATCTCCGGCGAGCCGGATCCGAGCCGGCCGGTCTCGGGCTGGTCGCGGCACGGTGTTGGACCCGCAAGCGCACGGCGCCGTTCGTGACGAACCTGTGTTCCATCCGGCCGACGCTACGCCTCCGCGGTGCCCCCATCGGCGGACCCGGACGCGCTGTAGAACTCCTCGTACTCGCTGCGCAGCGCCTTCTTGTCCAGCTTGCCGACCGACGTGTGCGGCAGTTCGGGGACCAGGGCGATCGCGTCGGGCAGTTGCCAGTTCGCGAACGCCGGCCGCAGCCAATCCCGCATCTCGTCGACCGTCGGCGTCGCCCCGGGCGCGGGGACGATCACCGGCAGCGGCCGCTCCTGCCACTTCGGGTGCGGGGCCCCGATCACCGCCACTTCCGCCACATTGGGGTGGCTCACCAGGCGGTTCTCCATGTCGATCGAGCTGATCCACTCGCCGCCGCTCTTCACCACGTCCTTGATGCGATCGGTCACCTTGAGGTAGCCGTGCCGGTCGATCACGCCCACGTCGCCGCTACGCCAGTACCCGTCGCGGAAGCCGTCGGGCTTGTCGAGCTCGTGGTAGCTGGTCGTGATCCACGGGCCCCGCATCACTATCTCGCCCACCGACGTGCCGTCGTGCGGTAGGAACTCGCCGTCGGCTCCCATGATCTGGACGTCGATACCTGCCACGGGCACCCCTTGGCAGCGGCGTCGGTCCCACGCCTCGTCGTCGGACACCGTGCCGACCAGCGACTGCTTGAGCCGCAGATTCGCCGCCGCGAGTGGTGATGTCTCAGTGGCGCCGTAGCCGTGGATCACGTTGGCCCCGGTCACTTCTGAGTAACCGCGGATCATCGACAGGGGTGGCTCCGTGGCACCGGAGATCAGTCGGGTCCGGGAGAAGTCGGGCGGCGGGTCGAGTGTTTTGACGTAGTCCAGCATCGGGCCGAATATCGCGGGGGCGCCGTTCGCGACGGTCACGTGGTCGCTCACAATGAGGGACACCAGGAATGCCGTGTCCGTCATCTGGAACCGTCCAGGCAACACCAGCCGTGCCCGCCCGTAGATCGCCACCTGGGGCAGTCCCCAGCAACTCGCGTGGAACATCGGAGTGATGAGGGCGACGGTGTCGCGATCGTCGATCGCGTACGCCGCTGCGACGCTCATGGTGTGCAGGACTATCGAGCGGTGGCTGTAGTACACGCCCTTTGGTCGGCCGGTGGTTCCGGTCGTGTAGCAGGCGCTGTACGCGGACCGCTCGTCGAGGTCGGGCCATTCGAACTCGTCCGGCCCCGAAGCGATCAGCTCATCGAACGCGATGGGCGCGGGCAGTGTGGTCTCGGTGTCGGCGTCGGCGGCGGGCATCACGATCCACTCGATGCGGCCGGGCAGAGCGGCCTCCAGAGCCTCGGCGACGGAGATCAAGCTCGCGTCGACGAAGACGCGCGAGACCCCACTGTGTTCGGCGACGTATGCGAGATCCGAAGGCCCGAGCCGCAGATTCATCTGGAGCATCACGGCGCCGATGCCGGGGATGGCCCAATACAGCTCGTTGAAGCGGCGAGAGTTCCAGTCGAGGACTCCCACCACGTCGCCGGGTCTGGTACCCAAGCCGGTGAGCGCCCCTGCGATCCGCGACACGCAGCTGTACATGTCGGCGTATGTGTACGTGGCGAACCCGTCGCCGTCCCGGTAGACGATCTCCTGCTCCGGGTAACTGCGGACCGCCTGGGTCAGCATCGACGTCGTGGTCAACTGGTAGTCGTCGCCCATGGTGGAGGGATGCCCGTATACCCTGCCACCGGTGGGTGTCGGGGTCTCGATGTGTGCTGTCACGTCGATCGATGCTGGCACTGCGGCGCCGGGACCGGGACCGGATTGGTGAGAATGGCAGATTACTTGACCGATGCTCTCGGCGACGGGCACGTGGCCGCCGCGATGCTCGCGGACGCATGGCCGGGGGCCCGGGCCGAACTGATCTCGGTGAGCGAGAACTCCACGTTCCGGGTGCACGGTGGCCCGGAGCCGGCGGTGCTGCGCGTGCACCGGCCGGGCTACCAGACGCCCCGCACCATCGCCGCCGAGCTGGATTGGCTGGCCGCGTTGCGCAGCGTGCCGGGCCTCGATGTGGTCGAGCCACTGACCGCCGCCGGACGGGACCGGATCCTCACGCTCAGGGTGGACGGTGCCGAGCGGTACGGCGTGTTGTTCGCGGAGCTCGACGGTGCTCCCGTCGACCAGGACGGCCTCGGCGAGGCACACTTCGGTGAGTTGGGTGGGATCGCCGCTCGGCTGCACGCACACGCGGCCCGATGGCGGCCGCCACCGGGATTCGAGCGGTTCGCCTGGGGGCTCGCGCATACCCTCGGGCCCGGCGCTCGGTGGGGAGACTGGCGCCGCGGGCCGGGGGTGACGGCGCGGCTGCGGGAGGTGATCGCGCCGGGGGCCGACCTTCTCGCCCGCAGACTGGCCGCATTCGGTACCGGGGACGAGAGGTTCGGACTGATCCACGCCGACCTGCGAACGAGCAACCTGATCCCACGCGGCCCGAGCGCTCCCGGCGTCCAGGTGCAGAACCCGGGGCGCGGCGAGTTCACCGTGATCGACTTCGACGACTGCGGGTTCGGTTGGTACCTCTACGATTTCGCAGCTGCGGTCTCGTTCGCCGAGACCGATCCGCGACTCGGC
The DNA here is from genome assembly GCA_903970215.1 of Acidobacteriaceae bacterium. GTDB lineage: Bacteria > Actinomycetota > Actinomycetes > Mycobacteriales > Mycobacteriaceae > Tsukamurella. The sequence continues at coordinate 5,903 of CAJCHX010000755.1, read as the reverse complement.
GAGTGGGCGCAGCGATGGCTTGCCGGGTACCGGGCGGTCCGCCGGCTCGATCCCGCGCACGTCGGGATATTGCCGAGCCTCGTGCTTCTTCGAAGGCTCATGCTGCTCGCGTGGCTCGGCGAACACGACCACGCGGTGGAGGCCGCGGACGACGGATTCGCCGATGGCACAGCCGAACTCGCGATGCGGTACGCGAAGGGGGACCGCGGTGAGCTGTGGGCTCGGACGGACCGGTGCGTTAGCGTGATCGAGTGAGCACACCTCCCACTGACTTCTCCACCGACTTCTCCGCCGCCGTCGCCGCGCACGTGGTCCGCTACGGCGGTAGCTTCTTCCCCGAGCCGATCGACCGCGCGCAGGGGTCCTACGTCTTCGCCGGCGATCGGCGCTGGCTCGACTTCACCTCCGGGCAGATGAGTGCGATCCTCGGGCACTGCCACCCCGACATCGTCACCACTGTGCGCGAGTCGATCGGCCGGCTCGACCACCTCTTCTCGGGCATGCTGTCGGCGCCTGTCGTAGACCTCGCGACGCGGCTCGCGGCGACCTTGCCAGAGCCGCTGTCGCACGTACTGCAACTCACCACCGGCGCCGAGTCGAACGAGGCCGCGCTTCGAATGGCCAAGCTGTACACCGGTGGTCACGAGATCGTGAGCTTCTCCAAGTCGTGGCACGGGATGACCGCCGGCGCGGTCGCCGCCACCTACTCGTCCGGCCGGGCCGGGTACGGTCCGGTGGCGCCGGGGAACCTGGCGTTGCCCACACCCGATGCCTACCGGTCGCGGTTCGTCGGAGCCGACGGAGAGTACGACTGGCAGACCGAACTCGACTTCGGCTTCGAGCTGATCGACGCCCAGTCCACCGGCGCGCTGGCGGCGTGCATCGTCGAGCCGATCCTCAGCTCGGGCGGCATCATCGACCTCCCGCCGGGGTATCTCGCCGCACTCAAGCGCAAGTGCGAGGAGCGGGGAATGCTGCTCATCGTCGACGAGGCGCAGACGGGCCTGTGGCGCACCGGCGCGGCGTACGCGTTCGAACGGGATGGGGTGGTGCCGGACATCCTCACGCTGTCGAAGACGCTCGGTGCCGGGCTGCCGATCGCCGCCGTGGTGACGTCCGCGGAGATCGAAACCGTCTGCCACGAAAGGGGATTCCTATTCTTCACCACCCACGTGTCGGATCCGCTGGTGGCCGCCGTCGGCTGCACGGTGCTCGACGTACTCGACGCCGGCGTGGGTGCCGCAGTGGCCGCGAAGGGGCAGCGGCTGCGCGCCGGGCTCGACGAGCTCGCCACGCGCCACGAGCTGATCGGTGACGTCCGCGGCCGGGGGCTGATGCAGGGGATCGAGCTGGTCACCGACCGCGATTCCAAGGAGCCCGCGCATGAGATCGGCACCGAGGTCACCATGCGGTGCTACGAGAACGGGCTGCACATGAACGTCGTCCAGCTCCCCGGAATGGGCTCGATCTTCCGGATCGCGCCCCCGCTCACCGCCACCGACGACGAGATCGACGACGGGCTGTCGATCCTGGACCGGGCGCTGTCGGGGTAGCTCGGGATATCGGTGTCGGCGCGTCATCTCCCCACCGGACACCGCGTTCCCCATCGGAATCGATCAGCCACACGCAGGGTGTCGTCATCGGGTAGTGACAGGCGCAGACGATCGGGTAGCCGACCGCCGATGGGGATCTGGATCACCCCGGACGTCCGCCGGGCGCCGCTCACGGCACGAATCGGTACCCCATCCCGGGTTCGGTGATGAAATGCCGTGGGTTCGACGGATCCGGTTCGAGTTTGCGGCGCAGCTGGGCGAGGTAGACGCGCAGGTAGTTGGTCTCGCGATGGTACGACGGGCCCCAGACCTCGTGCAGCAGCGTCTGTTGCGACACCAATCGGTCGGCGTTGCGCGCCAGCAGTTCCACGATCCGCCACTCGGTGGGTGTCAGCCGGACCGGAGCGCCGTCGCGGGTGACTGTCCGCGCCTCGAAGTTCACCTCGAACTCCGCTGTGCGCACCGTCTCCGGGGCGTCCACCAGTGCTGTGCGACGCACCTGTGCTCGCACGCGGGCGAGTAACTCGTCCATCCCGAACGGCTTGGTCACGAAGTCTTCGGCACCCGCATCCAAGGCCTCCACCTTGTCGTCCGAACCGTGCCGCGCGGACAGCACGATCACCGGTGCAGTGCAGAACTCGCGCAGCCGGGTCAGCACCTCCACGCCGTCCAGGTCGGGCAGCCCAAGATCGAGCACGACCACGTCGGGGGTGTGTTCGCGCGCGATGTCCAGCGCCGTGCGCCCGTCCGCCGCGGTCTCCACCTGATAGCCGCGGGCCTTCAGGTTGATCCGGAGCGTCCGGCAGATCGCCGGCTCGTCGTCGATCACCAATACGAATGTCACTCCCCAACCCCCGTCGCTCCGCTCGCCGTGGTCGCATCCCCCGTCGCTCCGCTCGCCGTGGTTCCATCCCCCGTCGCTCCGCTCGCCGTCACTCGACGTCCTCCTGGGGTGGCACCGGGTGTGCGGCAGGGAGATCCACCACCATCGTCAATCCGCCGCCGGGGGTGTCCTCCGCCCGCAGCGTTCCGCCCATCGCCTCGGTCAGCCCCCGAGCCACCGCCAGGCCCAACCCCACCCCGCTCCCGGCGGGAGCGTCGCCCATGCGCTGGAACGGTGCGAACATCTGCTCGCGAACGGCCTCCGGGACGCCCGGCCCGTGGTCCATCACCCGGATCTCCATCCGATCGGCGGCCTCTGTGTGCAGGCCCGAGACGCCCACAGTCACCCGGGAATCCGGCGGCGAGTGCCGAACGGCGTTCTCCGCCAAGTTCGCAAGCACCCGCTCGAGCAGGCCGGGATCGGCCATCGCCGTCGGCGCATCGTCCGGAATCGCGAGCGTCAGGGACGCATCGGGGACCACGGCCCAGATCGCCGGCAGCACCTCCTCGATTCCCACCTCGCGGGTCAGCAGGGTGAGCGAATCCGATTGCAGCCGAGACATGTCCAGCAGGTTACCCACCAGACCGGTGAGCCGGTCAGTACTGTCCTCGATGGTCTCGAGCAGCTCGGCCTCGTCCTCGTCCGACCAGTCCACGTCCTCGCTGCGCAGCGACGACACAGCGGCCTTGATTCCGGCGAGCGGCGTCCGCAGGTCGTGCGATACGGCGTTGAGGAGGGCGGTGCGCGCCCGATTGCCCTCCTCCAACTGGCGGGCCTGGCCGACCGCTTCGCGGAGTGCCTCCCGGTCGAGCCGCGCCGCAGCATGCGCCGCGAACGCCGTGAGCAACCCGTGATCCGACGCGGTCAGCGCGGGTCCGGAGACGGCGAGCGCGACGGTGGGGGAGGCGTCCACGACGTCGGTGGCCGCATTCGCGTCTGCCGGTGGCGCGGCGCCCGCGGTCCGGACCACCCGCCACGCGTCGTCGTCGATCTCGTCGCGGACCAGAACCGAGGCCCCGTCGAGCCGGAACGTGGCGACGGCCTCGTCGAGCAGGGCGGGGAGTTCGTCCTCGGCGGTCAGCAGGGTGTCTGCCAGGCCGGACAGCACGTCCGCCTCGGATCGCGCTCGCGCCGCCGTGACCGTCTGGCGGGCGGCGACGGATACCACCGACGCGACGGCGATCCCTGTCGCAACGAAAACGACGAGGGCGAAGGCGTTCTCGCGCGAACCGATGGTCAACGTGTACAGCGGGGGAGTGAAGTAGTAGTTGAGTAGCAGCGAACCGATCACCGCGTTCGGCACCGCGGGGCGTAGCCCGCCCACGAGCGCGACGCCGACGGTGAGCACCAGGAACAGCATCAGTTCGGTGGGCAGTGAATGCCACGGCCGGGTGTTCGCCAACAGCGCGGCGAGGATCACCGGCCCGAGCAGCGCGAGGGCCCAGCCTGCGCGCCGGCGGCCGAGGCCGAGCGGGATGGGGCGGTCCGGTGCGGCCAGTCCCGAGGCGGTGCGCAGGCGCGGTCGCCGGGAGTGCGCGGCCGCGAGCTCGTGCGTCACCACTTGTACGTCGATGTCGCCTGAGCCGTCGATCACGGCGTCGGACACCGACCGGCGCAGGATCGACGCCACCGGGCGGTGACGGGACTGACCCAGGACGATGCGGGCCGCGTTGATCGACTTGGCGTACTGCAGGATCGACGACGCCACGTCGTCGCCGGTGACGATCTGGAACGTCCCGCCCAGCTTCTCGGTGAGTTGCCGCAGCTGGGTGAGCGCGGCCGGCGACGCGCCGGACAGCCCGTCCGAGCGGGTGACGTACAGCGCGCGCAGCTCGCCGCCCGCCCCTTTCGCGGCGAGACGGGCGGCGCGGCGCAGCAGGGTCGCGCCCTCGGGGCCGCCGGTCAGCGCCACCACCGTCCGGTCGCGGGCGGGCCAGATCGCGGAGATCCCCTGCTCGACCCGGTACTGTTCCAGCTTCTCGTCGACCCGGTCCGCGAGCCACAGGAGAGCCAGCTCGCGCAGCGCCGTGAGGTTGCCGACCCGGAAGTAGTTCGACAGTGCCGCATCGATCTTCGACGGGTGGTACACATTGCCGTGCGCCATCCGGCGGCGCAGGGCCTCGGGAGTCATGTCCACCAACTGGACCTGATCCGCGCGGCGTACCACGGCGTCGGGGATCGTTTCGCGTTGCCGCACACCGGTGATCGACTCCACCACGTCGCCGAGCGACTCGAGATGCTGGATGTTCACCGTGGTGATCACGGTGATTCCGGCGTCGAGCAGCTCGGCGACGTCCTGCCAGCGCTTCTCGTTGCGTGACCCGGGTGTGTTGGTGTGCGCCAGCTCGTCGACCAGGGCAACCGACGGCCGCGCGGCTATCACGGCGTCCACGTGCATCTCCTCGAGCCGCGCGCCGCGGTACTCGGTCACGCGCCGCGGGATCACGGCGATGCCACGCTCGAGGACCCCTTCGAGGGCGGCCTCGGTCTGGGGGCGGCCGTGGGTCTCCACGTAGGCCACGGCCACCGTCGTCCCTCGAGCCGCGCGGCGCGCGCCCTCGTCGAGCATGGCGTACGTCTTGCCGACGCCGGGGGCGGCGCCTAGGTACACCCGCAGCAGCCCCCTGGGCATCGCGTCCCCTCTCGGCTAGTTCACTTGGGTCACGTCGAGCGTGTCGTCTCAGCGTAGGTCGGCGAGTGCCAGGTTCAGCTGCAGGACGTTGACCCGCGGCTCGCCGAGGTAGCCGGCGAACCGGCCCTGGATGTGTTGCGCGACGAGCGCCGCGACCCGAGCGGCGGGCAGGTTGCGCGCCGCCGCGACCCGGGCCACCTGTAGCCGCGCGTACGCGGGGGAGATGTAGGGGTCCAGCGCGGAGAACGACGCGGTGACGGCGTCCGGGGGGACCATCGCCGGAGTGACGACGGTTCCGGGCACCGAGTCCTCGTGCGCGATCGCGGCGCGGCGTTGCTCGATCTGGGTGACGAGCTGGGGGCTGTTGGGGCCGAGGTTGGTCCCACCGGTGGTGGTGGGGTCGTAGTTCGACGCCGACGGCCGCCCGTGGAACCACTGGGTGGACGTGAACGCCTGGCCGAGCAGGGACGAGCCGACGACGTGGCCGTCGTACTCGACCTGGGAACCCTCGGCCTGGTGCCGGAGGGCGGCCTGGCCGATCCCCCAGATGACGAGCGGGTAGATCACGCCCACCAGCACGGTGAGCACGATGATCATCCGCAGGCTGGCCAAGAGCTGACGGAAGGTGGCAGAGGTGAGCATGTTCATCCAATCCCGGGGAGGAGTGAGACCACGAGGTCGATCAGCTTGATGCCGATGAACGGCAGGATGATCCCGCCGAGGCCGTAGATCAGGAGGTTGCGCGCCAGGAGCTTGTCGGCGGCCTGTGCCGCGTACTTCACGCCGCGCATCGACAGCGGGATCAGCGCGACGATGATCAGCGCGTTGAAGATCA
>CAJCHX010000754.1 GCA_903970215.1 Acidobacteriaceae bacterium | reverse complement strand
CGAGCGTGAGGCGGTCTTCGACATTGCACGCAAGCTTGTCAAACCAGATTTCGACCGCACCCTGATGGATCTCCTCGCGAAGGCCGACTTTGCTGCCCTCGAGGCGATGTCTGACGAGGAGCTCGCCGCCGGCGGCAGCGGCGCGCACGAGGTGCGGAACTGGTTCGCGGCGGCAGCAGTCGGAGGGGGCCCGTTGCACTCCGTCGTGTACGAACCGGTACCGAACTGGTTCACAGGCATGGGTGTCTCGGCCAGCGAGCGGTTGGCTGCGTAGCCGCCAATGACTTCGGCGACCACGCGGCAGCGCGCATCACGCTCGATCGACTACCGGTCCAGCACCAGCTGTGGCGTGAGAGAGACAGAGAGGCACTCCGTGGCCGTCAATCTGGGGGTTCGTGGCGGACCGGTTGGGGCAGGTGCGCGGTGACCGTTGTCAGCTTCGTGCTGCTGGGCCTCGGTCTAGGTGGCGGGTATGCCGTCGCGGCCCAGGGAATGGTTCTCATCTACCGAGGTTCGGGTGTCGTCAACCTCGCGCACGGCGCCCTCGTAGGATTCGGCGCGTTCTCCTACTACGAGTTGACCAGCAACGTGGGGCTGAGCGTCGGGCTCGGAGCCGCTGCCGCGACGGCGATATGCGGTGCGCTCGGATTTCTCATTCACATCCTGGTGATGCGCCCGCTACGCCGGTCCTCCGGTCTGGTCCGGCTCATTGCGACGACCGGTGTGATGACCATCCTGGCCCAGGTCCTGCTGCTCCGATACGGCACCAACATCGTGCTGCTCGAGCCGCTCCTCCCTCGTCGTCCAGTGGAGCTGACCTCCTCGCTGTCGGTATCAGAGGACCGCATCTGGCTTTTCGGCATCGCCATCGTCATGACTCTGCTGCTGGCTGTTGTCTACAGCCGCACGCGTATCGGGTTGGCCACCACAGCGGTCGCGGAGCGCGAGTCGATCGTCGCGGCCCACGGCTGGCGTCCGGGCCAGCTGGCGGCGTTCAACTGGGTCGTGGGCTGTGCTCTCGCCGGGTTGGCCGGGGCGCTCCTCGGTCCGGCCATCTTCATCACGCCGACCGGTGGAACGTTGCTCGTCGTCCCGTTGCTGGCGTCTGCGTTGATCGGCAGTCTGCGCTCCTTCCCGTTGACCTTGGCCGGAGCGATGGCTGTCGGCATCGGGCAGTCCCTGCTGACGCGGTACGTGACGCAGCCCGGCTGGGCCGACGCCTTCCCGTTCCTGGTGGTCGTCGCCATCCTCATCGTGCGCGGATCGAACCTCCCGATCCGCAGCCACGTCTTGGAGCGGCTTCCCCGCGTCGGTATCCCGCGGATCAGGGTGCGCCTACTTGTGCTGTGGACCTTGATCGCCCTGTTTGCCGCGCAGTTCGTCGCTGCTCAGTGGGCGGACTCAGCGTCGCTCACCTTCGCGACCGCCACAGTCGGGCTGTCGGTCGTGATCATCACGGGATACGGCGGCCAGCTGTCATTGGCCCAGCTGGGCATGGCAGGCGTGGGAGCGCTCGTCGCGTCCCGCACGGTCGCGGTGACCGGCGCACCGTTCTGGATCGGGCTGCTGGCCGCGATCGTCGTCAGCGTCCCGGTGGGGCTGCTCGTCGCTCTGCCGGCGTTGCGGACGCGGGGTGTAAACCTGGCCATCGCAACCCTGGCATTGGGTCTCGCAGTCCAGGAGATCGTGCTCGGCAACGCGTCACTGACGGGCGGTGAAGCGGGAACGACGGTGTCGCCACCGTCCTTCTTCGGGCTGTCGCTCGACCCGATCAGTCACCCGCAGCGCTACGCCGGCCTGTGCATCGTCGGTTTCGCCCTGTGCGGTCTGCTGGTGCGCAACATCCGATTCGGGCCCGGCGGGCGTCGACTGCTGGCGGTCCGGTCGAATGAGCGTGCCGCAGCCTCCATGGGCATCAACGTGGTCACGACCAAGCTCTACGCCTTCGTGCTCGGATCGGTGGTGGCCTCGGTCGGTGGGACGCTGCTTGCCTTCCGCGACATCAA
>CAJCHX010000753.1 GCA_903970215.1 Acidobacteriaceae bacterium | reverse complement strand
CCACCGCGATGCCCGACCTGCTGTTCCCCCTCGATTCCAGCAAGAAGTTCACCGAGCAGGCGCTCGTCGGACACAACCGCTGGCACCCCGACATTCCGGCGGTGGCGACCGTCAAGCCCGGTGCCGAGTTCCGCGTGGATGTCCGGGAGTGGTTCGACGGCGCCATCCACAACGACGACAGCGCCGATGACGTCCTCAACGCACCGCTGAGCACGGTCCACTGCCTGTCCGGGCCCTTCGCGGTGGAAGGGGCGCAGCCCGGCGATCTGTTGATCGTCGACATCCTCGACGTCGGGCCGATCCCGCAGGAGGACACCGGCCCGCTCGCCGGCCAGGGGTGGGGATACACCGGCATCTTCTCCACCGACAACGGCGGCGGCTTCCTCACCGAACAGTTCCCCGACGCATACAAGGCGATCTGGGACTTCTCGGGCCATACCGCCACGTCGCGGCACATCCCAGGCGTCGCGTTCACAGGGATCACCCACCCCGGGCTGATGGGAACGGCACCGTCCGCCGAACTGCTGGCGCGCTGGAACTCGCGCGAGGGTGCCCTGATCGCCACCGACCCGCACCGGGTTCCGCCGCTGGCCCTACCACCACTGCCGCAGGACGCGGTTCTCGGTTCGCTGACCGGGGCCGCCTTCACCCGCGCCGCCGCCGAAGCCGCGCGAACCGCCCCGCCGCGCGAGAACGGCGGAAACCAGGACATCAAGAACTTCACCCGCGGCAGCCGCGTCTTCTACCCCGTGTTCGTGCCGGGCGCGAACCTGTCGGTGGGAGACCTGCACTTCTCGCAGGGCGACGGCGAGATCACCTTCTGTGGCGCCATCGAGATGGGCGGATTCATCGATCTGCGGGTGGACCTGATCAAAGACGGCATGAGCAAGTACGGGGTCACGGAGAACGCCATCTTCGTACCCGGCAACGAGGGCCCCAACTACACCGAATATCTCGCGTTCTCCGGTACATCGGTCACGTTGGAGGGCGAGCAGCGATACCTCGACTCGCAGCTCTCGTTCCAGCGTGCGTGCCTGCACGCCATCGACTACCTGGAGAAGTTCGGATACAGCCGCGAGCAGGCCTACCTCCTGATCGGTGCAGCGCCCATCGAGGGACGGCTCTCCGGCGTCGTAGACATCCCCAATTCGTGTGCGACCGTGTACATCCCGACGGCCATCTTCGATTTCCCGGTGATTCCCTCGGCGTCCGGACCGACGCTGATCGATCCCGGCATCGGCGCCGCGCACTCCGCTCGGTGAGCACCCGGCATCCGCGGCGGCTGTCTCGAACTCAGCCCTTGACGTCCGTGCGCTCGCCGCGGATGCCACCCCAGATGAACGACCACATGATGTCCACGGCGCGGCTCAACTCGACCATCCCACTCGCCAGCCGGTCGGCGATCGCCTCGCCGGAGCCGACGAGCGCCACCGCATACATCTCGAAATCGGTGTCGGGCGGGGCGTGCTTCGACGCCTCTTTGAGGAGGATCGCCGAGATCTCGACGACGCGTTCGCGGTTCGCGTGCGCCAGCGACGCGAACGCCGCTTGCCCGGTCGCCTCCCGGTACATCACACGCCACGCGTCGCGGTTGGCGTCGACGTACTCGAGGAAGCCCGCGATGACCGACCGCAAGCGTTGCGACGCCGGCAGCGCCGGGTTGGCATCGAACGAGATCGACTGCATGAACTTCGACGCCTCCCGGTTGACGCAGGCTGCGAACAACTCGTCCTTGGAGCCGTAGTACAGATACAACATCGGCTTACTGATATTCGCCTCGCGTGCGACGGCGTCCATCGAGGTCTCATAGAAACCGTTGTGGGAGAACACCTTCACCGCGGCGTCCAGCATCTGCTGCTCGCGCACCGCGCGGGGCAGACGTTTCGTGCCACCGGCCACCTGTTATGCCTCCAAACTGATCCGCCTCAGTCTACGGCACGACATTACCGGCCAGTAAGTTAAACCGGCGGATCCTCGTGTTCAGCAGGTGACCGCGTGCTTCGCTCGGGCGACGCGGAGCACCGACCGATCGACCGCCGCCACGCTCAGCCGCCGCGAGTTCACGGCCGCGACCAGCGAGTCCAGTACCTCGGACAGGTGGTCGGTGGTGATCCACAGCGCGACGTCTGCGCCCGCCTCGATCGCCTTGGTGACCGCCTGGGCGATCGGGTACTGGTCGCTGATCGCACCCATGCCCGACAGGTCGTCGGTGAAGATCGGACCGGTGTGCGGCGGGGCGCCGTACCCGGTGCCGGTGCGCAACAACGCCATCGCGGCCGGGCTGAGGCTCGCGGGCAGGCCGTCCGTCAGGCCCGGTACGTCGAGGTGACCGACCATCACCCCCGCGTCCTCGCCCGCGACGGCCCGGAAGGGCACCAGGTCGTCGGTGTCCATCGACGCGATCGGCGGCGTGGTCACGGCGCCGACATGCGAGTCGCCCGACCCGTGCCCGTGGCCCGGGAAGTGCTTGTACACCGGGTACACACCCGCATCGCGCAGCCCTGCGGCGAACGCCTGCGCGTACCGCGTCACCGTCGCCGGGTCGTTCGAGAACGAACGGTCGCCGATCACCGCGTCGGCGGGCTCGTCGCTCACGTCGGCGTCTGGCGCGAAGTCGACCGTGATCCCCATGCCGGACATCAACCCGCCGACGCGCTCACCCTCCGCTCGTACCTGGCCGACCGTCATCGTCTGCTCCATCTGCCGCGCGGACGGTAGGTCCGCCCCGGGCACCCGCGAGACCCGGCCGCCCTCCTCGTCGATCGACACCATCAACGGGACCCGGCCGAGATCCGAGATCGCCTTCAGGGCGCTGCGAGACAGGATCGACTGGTCGGTCCAGCTACCGATGAAGATCCCGCCGACGCCGTAGGTACGAACCGCCGTCCGAGCGTCGCTCGGGCCGGTCACGCCCACCATCAGCAACTGCGCCAGGCGCCGGCGCAGCGGCAGCGCACGCACGAACGCGGCCTCCGCGTCGCAGGTCGCGCCGGGGACCGCGACCGCCGACGCCGGCGCCGGCGCAGGTGCGGATGCCGACGACGATGCCGCGACGGACACGGACGAGCCCGCGGCCGACAGTGACGTCCCGCCGCTCCCGCCGCACGCTGTGATCACCATGCAGGTCGCGAGCGCGGCGGCACCCGCTGCCAGGTTCCGGGTCGCCATCGAGGTACGCACCGCCCCAGTGTTCCAGACGGCATTCTTCGGCGACCGATTCACAGGCCCACGGCGTAACCTCACCGCCCGTGAGTATCGCGATCCCAGCGTCCGCGTGGGCGACCTGGCACGTCGACGTCCTAGGCGTCGTCGCGCTGGTAGCAGCGGTCGCCTACCTGTGGGCCGCGCGCCGCGGCCGGTTCCGGATCCCGACAGCGCGTCGGGTCGCCTTCGTCGGGTGCGGCTGCCTCGTGCTCGCGGTCGTGAGCTGCGGCCCCGTGGCCGAGTACGCGCCACACCTGTTCTGGGTGCGCGCACTGCAGATCACCCTGCTGCTCTACTTCGTCCCGCTCGCGCTCGCCGCAGGCACGCCGGTGACCGCTGTGGCCGGCGTACTGCCCACGGCGCTGCGCCAGCGCGCGCTGCGGGTCCTGCGCGGGCGGATCGCCCGCGCGCTGACCTTCCCCGCGGTGGTATCCGGCCTGCTGCTGGTGACGCCGTGGGTACTGCTGTTCACGCCGTGGAACACCACGGCGATGACGCACCCGGCGCTCGATCTGGTGACCCGGGTGTGGCTACTCGCGGTGGGCTTCGGCTACTTCTACACGCGGACGCAGGCCGATCCGGTGCCGCGCCGCTTCCCGCAGACCCTGTCGCTGCTGATCACGCTGGTCGAGTCGCTGGCCGACGGGGTACTCGGCATCGTGGTGTGGCTGGGGCCCGACATGTACACCGGCTACTACGCCCAGGTCGGGTTCACGAGTCACGAGCAGATGCGCAACTCACAGGTGATCGGCGCGGGGATGCTGTGGATCCTCGCCGACGTGATCGGCCTGCCGTTCCTGATGGTCCTGATGACCGCACTGCGCCGCGACGACTCACGCCGCCAGGCGCAGGTGGACGCCGAAGCCGACGAAGCGGCCGACTCCGCGCAGGTCCTCGGCACCGACCACACCGCCGCCGCGCCGGCGCTGTGGTGGGAGAACGATCCGCGCTTCTCCGACCGCTACCGCAATTGAGCGCAGGTCAGCTCGCCTGTGCCGCCTTCGCGACCGCGGTCACCAGGACCTGATCGAACAGGCGCTCGTCGGGTTGGCCGGTGGAACCGTTCTGCGTGATCGTCAGCG
>CAJCHX010000752.1 GCA_903970215.1 Acidobacteriaceae bacterium | reverse complement strand
GGTGTGCGGCTTACCGGCGATGCCGACGAGGTTGCGCACCGTCGAACTCGAGGTGAAGCACACTGCGTCGAACTCGCCGGTCTTGATCATCTCGCGCGTCGACGCCGGCGGCGGCGCCGCGCGGACGGTGCGGTACGCAGTGACGTCGTCAATCTCCCAGCCGCGGTCGCGCAGGCCCTCGGCGAGGGTCTCGGTCGCGATGTCCGCTCGCGGCAGCAGAACCCGGTTGACCGGGTCGAAGACGTCGTCGAACGGCGGGAAGTCGTCGAGCAGCCCCAGCGACGACTGCTCACCACTTGGCACCAGCTCGGGCTCGATGCCGAAGCCGCGGACCTTCTCGGCGGTCGAATGGCCGACGCAGGCGATCTTGACGCCCGAGAACGCACGGGCGTCCAGGCCGAACTCGTTGAACTTCTCCCACACCGCGCGCACGGCATTGGTGGAGGTGAACACGACCCACTGGTAGCGGCCGTCCACCAGCCCCTTGACCGACCGCTCCATCTGCGCCGGGCTCCGCGGCGGCTCCACGGCGATGGTGGGCACCTCGACCGGAATGGCGCCGTGTCCGCGCAGCCTGTTCGACATGTCGGCGGCCTGGTCCTTGGTGCGCGGCACGAGGACGGTCCAGCCGTACAGGGCGCGTGACTCCCACCAGGAGAGCTTGGTTCGCTGCGTGACCACCTTGCCGACGGTCACCACCAGCGGGCCGGGCAGTGTGGCACCCGTCTCGTCGAGCGTCGAGAGGGTGGCCTCGACGGTCTTCTGCTTACAGGTCGAGCCGTACGCGGTGACGGCTACCGGGGTCTGGGGGGGCAGTCCGTTCGCGATCAGGGCGGTGGCGGTATCGCCGAGGTGCTCGGCGGTGGCGCTGAGCACCAGCGGCGCGGGCGCCGCGGCCAGCGCGGCCCAGTCGACCTCGCCTCGAACGTCGGCTTGCGTGTGCACACCGCCGAGTGGCATGCCCGCATAGGTGGGGACGGCGGTCAACGACGACAGGCCGGGGACGATCTCGAACGCGATCTGAGTACGGGCCACGGCGGACACCTCGGCCAGCACTGCATCGGACGACAGCGGGTCGCCCGCAACGAGGCGCACCACGTCGAAGCCGTGCCGGGCCTGCGCGAGCAGCGCCTTCGCCACCTCGGCCGGTTCTCCCAGTGCGGGGACCACACGCGACGGATTGGCCAGGACGGGTGCCTTGCCTGCGGCCCTCGCCCGGTCGCTCGACGCACCGGTGTCTGCCGACGAATCGGCGCCGTCGGCGAACTCGGCCATCGGCTCGGGCTCGAGTTCGACCCCTACCAGATCGAGGACACCGGTCGGTACATCCGGGTCGGTGTAGACCCTGCGGGCGGTGACGATAGTCTGCTGTGCACGGAGCGTGAGCAATCCTGGGTCACCAGGTCCGGAGCCGATGAAGGTGATCCGGCCGGGGGTCACGACGCGCCCCCGGGACGCGGCCGGCTTACCGCTAGCGGGTGCTGCGGTCGTCGCGGACTGTGCAGTGCGGCTCATGTACTAGCTCTCTGTTGTCCCCTGCGCTTCGGAACGGCCCGGCGGACCGGACCGCGTAGGCACCGAAGAGGTGCCGTGCCCTACCCGGGGTCGGCGATCAGGTCGCGCGCACCCAGGTCGAGCAGTTCCCGCGCCAGCGCGCTGCCCAGCTCGCCGGCTTCGCCCAGCGGACCGACCACGGAGGCACGGATCGAGTCGGAGCCGTCGGGCGCCAGCGCGACGCCGCGCAGCGACAGCTCCTCGAAGATCCGACCGTCGTCGTCGAGGGACTCGACGACGTCAGCGATCGCACCGACGGGCGCGGTGCATCCCGCCTCGAGATCGGCGAGCAGGGCACGTTCGGCGGTGACCGCCGCACGCGTACCCGGATCGTCGAACCCGGTGAGGACACGATGCAGGTCAGCATCGTCGCGGCGGCATTCGACTGCGAGCGCACCCTGTGCGGGCGCGGGCAGCATCTGCACCGGATCCAGTGCCTCGGTGACCTCGTTCTGTCGACCGATCCGCACCAGTCCGGCGAGGGCGACCACTACTCCGTCGAACTCACCATCCGCTACTTTGCGTAACCGAGAATCAAGATTGCCCCTTAGGGGGCGAATTTCCAAACCAAGACCCAGTGCGGTAAGCTGTGCGGCCCTCCGCGGGCTGGACGTGCCGATCACAGAGCCGACGGGGAGCTCTCCGAGCACCATCCCGTCGCGCGCGACGAGGGCGTCGCGGGGGTCGACTCGGGTCGGTACCGCAGCCAGCGTGAGCCGCTCGTCGGGCGCGGTGGGCAGGTCTTTGAACGAGTGGACGGCCACGTCGACATGTCCTTCGGCGAGCGCGTCGCGCAACGCCGAGGTGAAGACTCCTACGCCGATCTCCTGCACCGGGCTGGAGCTGAGGTCTCCTGGGGTCTTGACGATGACCAGCTCAGCGGGGTGGCCCGCGGCGATCAGAGCGTCGCGCACGGTGCCCGCCTGGGTGGTCGCCAACAGCGACCCGCGGGTACCGATCCGGATCACCCGGGTGCCCGGCACCGGCGAGCGAAGCGACGGGGAATCAGGCACGGGGGTCCTCTGCCGTCTCGGCCGTGGATACCGCTCCCGTGGCGCCGGGCTTGAGCTCGAACAGCTCCCGCAGCGCCTCGGCGTACGAGTCGCCTCCCGGTGTCGCGGCGAGCTGTTTGACGCGCACCGTCGGCGCGTGCAACAGCTTGTCGACCACCCGGCGAACGGTATGGGCCACCTCGTCGCGCTGTGCGCCGTCGAGGCCGGGGAGGCGAGAGTCGAGCCGCATCAGCTCGGCCTCGACGACCTCGGCGGCGCGTTGGCGAAGCGCCGTCACCGTCGGGGTCACCTCGGCCGTGCGTTGCGCCGAGAGGTACTCGGCGAGTTCGGATTTGATGATGTCGCGGGCCTTCTGCGCGTCCTCCTCAGCGGCCTGCGCTCCGGGCTCGCGGGCGAGCGATTCGATGTCGATCACGGTCACGCCCGGTAGGCCCGCCACCGCGGGGTCGACGTCGCGCGGCAACCCCAGGTCGCACACCACGAGATCGGACGGGGCGGACCGCACGGCCAGAGCCGAGTGCACGTCCGCGAGCGACACCACATTGCCCACCGCGCCGGTACACGCGATCAGGATGTCGGCCCCGACGAGGGCGCTCACCAGCTGATCGACGCCGACTCCGCGGGCCCGCGGGACCCCCGCCTCGCGGGCGGTGACGGCCAGCCGGTCGGCCTTCTCGACGGTGCGGTTGATCACCGTGACGTCGGAGACCCCCGAGCGCGCGAGATGCGCGACCGCCAGGGAACCCATCGAGCCGGCACCGATCACGACGGCGCGCTGGATGCCGGCCGCCTGCCGAGCCAGTACCCGGTTTGCACGGTCGACGGCCACGGATACGACGGACGCACCCGCACGGTCGATCCCGGTGTCACTGTGTACCCGCTTGCCCACGTGCAGCGCACGCTGCGCCAGGTCGTGGATCACCTTGCCCGCCACCTGCTGCTCGTCGGAGAGGGCGTATGCGGCGCGGATCTGTCCGAGGATCTGCTGCTCGCCCACCACCATCGAGTCGAGCCCGCTGGCCACGGAGAACAGGTGATGTACCGCGGCCTCCGAATAGCGGACGAACGCGTGCTTGGACAATTCGGCGAGTCCGAGGCCGGTCCGCCGCGACAGCACGTCGCCGACGGCCTCCAAGGCCGGGTGGAAGGCCTCCACCACGATGTAGATCTCGATGCGGTTGCAGGTCGCTACGACCATCGCCTCATCGATGTGCGGCGACTCCAGGAGCTCGTGCAGCACCTTGGGCCGGTCGGTGTCGCTGATCGCAAGCTTCTCGAGTACGGATACCGGCGCGCTCCTGTGGGACGCACCGAACAGCAGTACCGACACCTGAGCCGCTCCTTTACCTCGCTGGCACCTGCGTTGGCCGTGGTCTCTGCACGGTACCCCGGTACCACCACGATAGGGAAAACGGCGGCCGCGCCCGCTTCCGCCGGGTCACCTCGCGCGGAGCCGGGCGAGGTCGGAGCGCAGCCGCGCACCGTCGACCTCCCAGTACGAGTGCTCCTCCCCCTGCAGCAGGACCACGGGAAGCCGATCGCCGAATTCGGCGCGTAGCTCCCGGTCGGCTGCGGTGTCCACGTCGACGACGTCCAGGGCCGCTCCCAGCTCGGCGCACAGGGGCGCAAGCTCGGCCCGGGCACGCTCGCACATCGAACAGCCCGCGCGAGTGAGCAGTGTCACCACCACAGCCGCGTGCGCATCCACGTCCACAGTGTCGCACCCCACGCTCGGGCGACCCGCATCTGCGTCGGGTGTGGCTCCGTACCCATGCTCGCGCCGCTAAGGTTGACGGGTACTGTCCGCTGACTGTTTCGGGAGGTTGTCGTGTCTGACTCCGATGCGGAAGGCGGACCGGTCGCGGGGGTCACTCCGACGTGGTGGGCGAACTCCGCGCGCGAGGCCAGCGACGACGAACGGCGGCAGAGCGAGGCCGGCGAGGCCAGCGCGAACGCCGCCCATTCGATGCTGCTGGAGACCGCCGGGCCGCAACCGCAGCTGGCGGACGGCGAGACGGTGCCACCGGACCTCACAGCGGCCGCCTTCTTCGACGTGGACAACACGATGGTGCAGGGCGCGTCGATCGTGCACTTCGCGCGGGGCCTCGCCGCCCGCAAGTACTTCAGCTACGGCGACATGGCGACCGCGATGTGGGCACAGGCCAAGTTCCGGCTGACCGGCAAGGAGAACTCCGACGACGTCTCCGCGGGCCGGGACAAGGCCCTCTCGTTCATCGCCGGCCGGTCCACCGAGGAGCTGCGGATACTCGGCGAGGAGATCTACGACGAGGTGATCGCCGACAAGATCTGGCCGGGCACCCGGGCGCTGGCGCAGATGCATCTCGACGCGGGGCAACAGGTGTGGCTGGTGACCGCGACCCCCGTGGAGCTGGCTCAGACGATCGCGACGAGGCTCGGTCTGACCGGGGCATTGGGCACGGTCGCCGAGTCGGTGGACGGGGTGTTCACCGGCAAGCTGGTCGGCGACATCCTGCACGGCCTGGGTAAGGCCCACGCGGTGCGATCGCTCGCAATCCGCGAGGGGCTCAACCTCAAGCGGTGTACGGCCTACAGCGACTCGCACAACGACGTCCCGATGCTGTCCCTCGTGGGCACGGCCGTCGCGATCAACCCCGACTCAGACCTGCGCGATGTGGCGCGGGTCCGCGGCTGGGAGATCCGCGACTACCGCACCGGCCGCAAAGCCGCCAAGATCGGCGTGCCGACCGCGCTCGGTATCGGCGTCGCCGCCGGCGGCACCGCGGCCGTCATCAAGCACCTGCGCAAATAGCCGGACGCCCCGTGGGTCAGTAGTCCTGAAAGATGTTCTTCCGGCGCGCCAGGATGCGGTACAACGACTGCTGGATGGTCTCGCGCACGTTGTCCGTGAGTTCGAACACCACCATCGGGTCGTCGGCGTCGGCCATTTCGTAGGTGTCCGTCGAGATCGGCTCGCCGAACTCGATGTGCCACTTGGACGGCAGCGGGACCAGACCCAGCGG
The DNA here is from genome assembly GCA_903970215.1 of Acidobacteriaceae bacterium. GTDB lineage: Bacteria > Actinomycetota > Actinomycetes > Mycobacteriales > Mycobacteriaceae > Tsukamurella. Next base: position 153 of record CAJCHX010000752.1, on the reverse strand, counting down.
ACCGAGCCACGGGAAGAACGGCGTCACGGGAGCGTAGGGCAGCCCCAGCAGCCGCGCGACGGGCTTCACGTCGTACAGCATCGGATAGGTCTCCTCCGCGCCGACGATCGACACGGGGATGATCGGGACCCGGGCCCGAATCGCCGCCGCCTG
>CAJCHX010000751.1 GCA_903970215.1 Acidobacteriaceae bacterium | reverse complement strand
TTGGCGGACGCCCGCCTCTCGCGCCGAACGGCGACGATGTGTCGCTCGGCGCGGCGTCGGCGTCGGTGTGGTCGGCGATGGTGTTACTGTGAAGTCCCGTAGATGATGCAGGTTGTCCGCTCAATCACGGGAGTCTCGTTGCCTCAGTCGCGTCCCCATGCTCGTGTCGCCACGAAGCACATTTTCGTCTCGGGGGGCGTCGCCTCCTCCCTTGGGAAGGGGCTCACCGCCTCAAGCCTCGGGCAGCTCCTCACCTCGCGCGGGCTGCGGGTCACGATGCAGAAGCTCGACCCGTACCTCAACGTCGACCCGGGCACGATGAACCCGTTCCAGCACGGTGAAGTGTTCGTCACGGAGGACGGTGCCGAGACAGACCTGGACGTGGGGCACTACGAGCGGTTCCTGGACCGCGACCTGTCAGGCAGCGCCAACGTCACCACAGGGCAGGTCTACTCGACGGTGATCGCCAAGGAGCGGCGCGGCGAGTACCTCGGCGACACCGTGCAGGTGATCCCGCATATCACCGACGAGATCAAATCGCGGATCCTCGCAATGGCCGAGCCCGACGCCTACGGCAACACCCCGGATGTGGTGATCACCGAGATCGGCGGCACCGTCGGCGACATCGAGTCGCTACCGTTCCTCGAGGCCGCGCGCCAGGTGCGACACGAAGTGGGGCGCGACAACGTCTTCTTCCTGCACGTGTCGCTGGTGCCGTACCTCGCCGCGTCCGGCGAGCTCAAGACCAAACCGACCCAGCACTCCGTCGCCGCGCTGCGCAGCATCGGCATCCAGCCCGACGCACTGATTCTGCGCTCCGACCGCGATGTGCCCGACGGTCAGCGCAACAAGATCGCCCTCATGTGCGACGTCGACATCGACGGCGTGATATCCACGCCGGACGCCAGTTCGATCTACGACGTGCCCAGAGTGCTACATCGCAACCAGCTCGACGCCTACGTCGTCCGCAAGCTCGGCCTGCCCTTCCGTGATGTCGACTGGACCGTGTGGGGCGATCTGCTGCGCCGCGTCCACGAACCTCGTGAGACGGTGCGGATCGCTTTGGTAGGCAAGTACATCGACCTGCCCGACGCCTACCTGTCGGTCACCGAGGCGCTGCGCGCCGGCGGGTTCGCCCACTGGGCCAAGGTGGAGATCGTCTGGGTCCCGTCCGACGAGTGTGAGACCGAGGCCGGAGCGGCCGCGGCGCTTCGGGGCGTGGACGGCGTGCTGATCCCGGGTGGTTTCGGCATCCGGGGCATCGAGGGCAAGGTGGGCGCCATCCGGTATGCGCGTACCCGTCGGATTCCGTTGCTCGGGCTCTGTCTGGGATTGCAGTGCATCGTCATCGAGGCCGCTCGCACAGCCGGTCTGGACGGTGCCAGCTCCGCCGAGTTCGATCCCGACACGCGCTATCCCGTGATCTCGACGATGGCAGACCAGGAGCAGGCTGTGGCCGGTGAGGCCGACCTGGGTGGCACCATGCGGCTGGGCGCATACCCCGCGAAGTTGACCCGCGGGTCGGTGGTCGCGAATGCATACGGCGTGTTGGATGTCTCGGAGCGCCATCGGCATCGGTATGAGGTGAACAACGCCTACCGCGACGATGTGGTGAAGGCGGGGTTGGTGTTCTCAGGCACCTCGCCGGACGGCCACCTGGTGGAATTCGTGGAATACCCGAAGGAGATTCATCCGTTCTTGGTGGGTACACAAGCGCATCCTGAACTCAAGTCGCGACCCACACGGCCACACCCGTTGTTCACCGCGTTCGTCGGTGCCGCGCTACGGTACAAGGCCGAGGAGGTCCTGCCGGTGGATGTGCACGGTGAGAGCGATACCGTGGATTCGGTAGTGGATGTAGTGGATGGCGGCCAGGAGGCGCATGATGCCTGATGTGATGCATGAATTCGAGACGCGCTCAAGCCGGGCCGTCTACGAAGGAGCGATCTTCGCGGTCCGAGCCGACGAGGTGACCATGCCTGGCGGCGGCACGGCGCGCCGTGATGTGGTGGAGCACGACGGGGCGGTCGCTGTGGTGGCGATGAACCCGGATGGTGCGATCGCGATGGTCAACCAGTACCGGCACCCCATGGGTCGTCGCATGCTGGAGATCCCGGCCGGGCTGTTGGATCACTCCGGCGCCGAGACGCCCTGCGCGGCCGCCCAGCGCGAATTGGCCGAGGAGACCGGTCTGGGTGCGCGCGATTGGCATGTGCTGGTCGACCTCGCTCCGTCGCCGGGATTCACCGACGAGGTGGTCCGGGTCTTCCTTGCCACCGACCTCCGGTACTGCCACATCGCGGACTACCAGGAGGACGAAGAACTCGACATGACCCTCGAATGGGTCCAGATGCCGGACGCCGTCCGGATGGTGCTGTCCGGCGAGATCATCAACTCCACGTCGGTGAGCGCGATCCTTGCGGCGACGATGGTGATCGACGATGA
>CAJCHX010000750.1 GCA_903970215.1 Acidobacteriaceae bacterium | reverse complement strand
GCCCGGTTGATCTCGTCGGCAAGCAGGAAGTTCGCCGAGACGGGGCCGATCTCGGTGTCGAACTCCTCGCGGCCCTGCCGGTAGATGCGGGTGCCCACGAGGTCTGAGGGAACCAGGTCGGGAGTGAACTGGATGCGGGAGAAGCTGCCGCCGATCACCCGCGCGAAGGTCTCCACAGCGAGCGTCTTCGCGACGCCCGGCACACCCTCGAGCAACACGTGGCCTTTCGCGAGCATCCCGACCAGGATCCGCTCCACCAGCTGATCTTGACCGACGATGACGCGCTTGACCTCATAGACCGCGCGCTCGAGCAGCTTGACATCGTCGGACGTCGCAGCACCGGCCCCCTGCTGCCCGGTCCCCTCGTGGCTGTGCGTCACAAACGTCCCCTTCATATCGTCGCCCGGCGTCACCGGGCCTGCGGCCTACAGTACCGATCCCGTGTGAGTGGACCGCGTGTGTCAGGAGTTGATCAGACGCACGGCGTAGGGCATCGCACCGGCGGTGCGCAGCGGCGACACCTTGACCGCGGAACCGGATTCGGGTGCCTCGAGCATCATGTTGTCGCCCAGGTAGAGCGCGACGTGCTCGCTGGCATTGGGCCCGTAGAAGATCATGTCGCCGCGCTTCATCTCCGAGAGCGGCACGTGCTCGCCGATGTTGTACTGATAGCCCGTGTAGTGAGGCAGGTTGATGCCGACCGCACCGAAGACGTACATCATCAGGCCCGAGCAGTCGAAGCCCAGCTTGTTGTAGTCGCCGTACTCGTCGGCCACGCCACCGTCGTGGATACCCCGGGTGGCGCCGTAGGGGCTGCCGCCGCCCCACGCGTATTGAACGCCGACCACCGACATGCCTCGCGCGACCACGGTCTCGACCATCTGCTGGCCGGACATGTTTGCCACGCCCGCTACCGGCCCCCCACTGGGGATCGTCTGTACGCCGGCGCTCGGGTAGGTCTGGGCACCCACACCGGGGATCGTCGGCTGCACGGTCTGCGGGGGCGCCAGGAAGCCGAACATCGACTGCGCGCCGCCCACCAGAGATTGCGCGAAGTTCTTCGCCGAGGTGATCGCGTCACCCGCCGCGGTGCCGACCGCGGTGCCGACGGCGTCGGCCGCGCCCGGATCGATCGCGCTGCCGCCGCCCGACGCGCCAGCCGCCGGGGCCGTTGCGGCAGGGGCCGCTGCCGCGGGCGCTGCGGCGGCGGGGGCCACAGCTGCGGGGGCGGGGGCCACAGCTGCGGGGGCTGCAGGTGCGGCCGGAGCCGCGGGCGCTGCCGGGGTGCCGGGTGCGGTCACCGTCTCGACCTGCTGATTCGCAACGACGAACTGCGCATAGATCCGGCGCTGCGCGGCGATGTCGTTCGCATGCTGCTTCGCCTGGTCGAGTGCCCGCTGCGCAAGGGTGCGCTGAGCGACCAGCGTCTGCTGGACCGCCTCCTGCGACCGCAGGGCGAGGACGGTGCCGGCGATCGAGTCGACGGCCGCTCTCCTGCGATCGGCCGCCGCGGCGCGAGCGGCATCGGCCTGCACCTTCGCGGCGTGCGCCGCAGTCCGCTGATCGACCGCCTTCGTCTTGGCGGCCTCGAGGGTCTGCAAGGCGGTGCGCTGCTTCTCTGCGACCTGGGTGAGCACCGTCTGGCGGTCCATCGCGGTATCCACGTCAGGGCTGGACAGGACCTCGGCGAGGCCGCCGGCCGTGTTCCCCTGCATGTATGCGGCACGGACCATCTGGTCGAACGTCTTCTGCGCCGCCGCGATGCGCTTGTCGGCATCGGTGACGGCACCGTCGGACACGGTGACCGCCGTGCCCGCCGCGGCCGCCGCGTTCTGTGCGGTCTGATAGTCGATGATCGTGCGGTCGACGGACTGCTGCTTGACGGCGACGTCGTTCCGGAGATCCGCGAGCTTCTGGTCGGCGGACGCGATCCGATTGACCAACGCGGACACCACGTTGGTCTGCTGGTCCACATCCGACTGCCCCGCGGCCGGGTCGGCCACCGCGGTACCCGGCACACCCGTGACGAGAGTGCCTGTGACCACCACGGCGAGCACCGACCTGGTCGCGAATCGCTTCGCGGGTTGTGCCGTACGGCGCCTCAAGGTGTCTCCCTCAGTTGACTCGAGATCGCGTCACATCGATGCCATCGAACCCCACATGCAACAAATGCGTCAGAAGTACCGTACGTCAAATTTGGTCTCTATGAAAACATCAGTAACAAATTACAGTGATGTTAGTCACGCCAGAACTACCGTTACCTGCGAATTCACGGTCGGCAGGGTTACCCGCGGTTCGGAATGACATTAATGTGATTCCGGCGCTGACAGCTTCAGCGAGCAGGCCGCCCAGACTCAGGGCCGACGCCGACCACGCTCGCGGACGGCGATGCGGCGGCCTTCCGGGCAGCGTCCACCGCGCGACTGCGGCGGCGCGTCACCACTCGGCCCACGGCCGCGCCGATCACGGACACCAGAATGAACCCGTACGTGATGGCGGTCCACGGCGTCGTGGCCGCCGTGGCGACGTCGATGAACGTCGCCGCCGCCGCCGGCGGATTGGTCAACTGGAGGCGCGCACCGATGCCGTGCCCGTCCTGCCCCTTCTCGATCTGGAACCGGGTCAGCTGGTTCGACTGGCCCGCGACCATGCCCGGCGACATGACGAGCACCGTCATCGTGCCGCCGATGTCCTTACTCACCTTCGCCCCGAGATCGCGGAGCGACGTATCGGGGAAGTAGTCGTGAGCGAGGACGATCACCTTGAAGTTCTGGACGCCCTTCGCCTCGGCCTCATGTACCACCTGCTCGAGCTGTGGAACGCTACTTGCGTACGCCGGATTGAGGACCGACACTCCGGTCTTCCGAAGCTGCTGCTCGATCGTGGTGAGATCCACATCCGGCGGTACGGCTGTGAATATCGGCATAGGGCCCATGGACCCACACAGTACGACACAATGAACCCGTCCCCGCGCTGGGCGCCGGACCCACCCCCGGCGGCTCACAGGACAAGCGTACTGTTATTATTGGGATAGGCACCGACACAGCCCGTCGGTGCACACCACACAATGATGAGTGGAGCTGACGTAAGCGATGAGTATCGATTCATTCTCCGCGCGCGGCACGCTCGAGGTCGGCGATCAGTCGTACGAGATCTTCCGCCTCAGCGCCGTGCCCGGCACCGAGAAACTCCCCTATGCCCTCAAGGTGCTCGCCGAGAACCTGTTGCGCACCGAGGACGGTGCGAACATCACCACCGACCACATCAACGCGCTCGCGCACTGGGACCCCTCGGCGCAGCCGAGCGTCGAGATCCAGTTCACCCCGGCGCGAGTGATCATGCAGGACTTCACCGGTGTGCCCTGCATCGTCGACCTCGCCACCATGCGTGAGGCCGTGACCGCGCTGGGCGGCGACCCGAACAAGGTCAACCCGCTCTCCCCCGCCGAGATGGTGATCGACCACTCCGTGATCCTCGACGTGTTCGGCACGTCGGATGCGTTCGCGCGCAACGTCGAGCTCGAGTACCAGCGCAACGGCGAGCGCTACCAGTTCCTGCGGTGGGGCCAGGGCGCGTTCGACGACTTCAAGGTCGTCCCCCCGGGTACCGGCATCGTCCACCAGGTGAACATCGAGTACCTGGCGCGTGTGGTGATGGTCCGTAACGGCCAGGCCTACCCGGACACCTGCGTCGGGACAGACTCGCACACCACCATGGAGAACGGTCTCGGCGTCCTGGGCTGGGGCGTCGGCGGCATCGAGGCCGAGGCGGCCATGCTGGGCCAGCCGGTCTCCATGCTGATCCCGCGCGTGGTCGGCTTCAAGCTCACCGGCGAGATCAAGCCGGGGGTCACCGCCACCGACGTGGTGCTCACCGTCACGGAGATGCTGCGCAAGCACGGCGTCGTGGGCAAGTTCGTCGAGTTCTACGGCAAGGGCGTCGCCGAGGTGCCGCTGGCCAACCGCGCGACTCTGGGCAACATGAGCCCCGAGTTCGGCTCGACCTGCGCCATCTTCCCCATCGACGGCGAGACCATCAACTACCTGCGCCTCACCGGCCGCACCGACCAGGAGCTCGCGCTCGTCGAGGCGTACGCCAAGGAGCAGGGCATGTGGCACGACGCCGACCACGAGCCCGTCTACTCCGAGTACCTCGAGCTGGACCTGTCGACGGTGGTCCCATCGATCGCCGGACCGAAGCGCCCGCAGGACCGCATCCTGCTGTCGGAGTCGAAGATCGCCTTCCGCAAGGACATCCACAACTACGTCGAGCAGAACCTCCCCACCCCGGAGACCAAGCTCGACGAGGCCGTCGAGGAATCCTTCCCCGCCTCCGACTCGGCCGCCCTGTCCTTCGCCGACGACGGTGCCGTGCGCGTCCAGTCCGCCGCCAACGGCGCGGAGGGCCGGCCCAGCAAGCCCGTCCGGGTGACCGGCGAGCGCGGCGAGTTCATTCTCGACCACGGCGCTGTCGCGGTCGCGGGCATCACCTCCTGCACCAACACGTCCAACCCCTCGGTGATGATCGGCGCCGCCCTGCTCGCGCGCAATGCGGTCGAGAAGGGCCTGTCGAGCAAGCCCTGGGTCAAGACCAACATGGCGCCCGGCTCGCAGGTCGTCACCGACTACTACGAGAAGGCCGGCCTGTGGCCGTACCTGGAGAAGCTGGGCTTCTACCTGGGTGGCTACGGCTGTACCACGTGTATCGGCAACACCGGCCCGCTGCCGGACGAGGTCAGCAAGGCCGTCAACGAGAACGACCTCACCGTCACCGCGGTGCTCTCGGGTAACCGCAACTTCGAAGGCCGCATCTCGCCCGACGTCAAGATGAACTACCTGGCATCGCCGCCACTGGTGATCGCCTACGCCCTGGCCGGGACGATGGACTTCGATTTCGAGACGGACGCGCTGGGGCAGGACACGGACGGCAACGACGTGTACCTCAAGGACATCTGGCCGTCGGCGCAGGAGATCGACGACACCATCAAGAGCGCGATCAACCAGAACATGTTCCGCAAGTCCTACGCGGACGTGTTCCACGGTGACGAGCACTGGCGGTCGTTACCGACGCCGGACGGCGACACGTTCGAGTGGAACCCCGACTCGACCTACGTCCGCAAGGCGCCGTACTTCGAGGGCATGAAGCTCGAGACGTCGCCGGTCTCCGACATCAAGGGCGCACGCGTGCTCGCCCTGCTCGGCGACTCGGTCACCACCGACCACATCAGCCCCGCGGGCCCCATCAAGCCCGGCACCCCCGCCGCGCAGTACCTCGACGCCCACGGCGTGGCCCGCAAGGACTACAACTCGCTGGGCTCACGGCGTGGCAACCACGAGGTCATGATCCGCGGCACGTTCGCGAACATCCGCCTGCGCAACCAGCTCCTCGATGGAGTCTCGGGTGGGTACACGCGCGATTTCACCCAGGAGGGTGGCCCGCAGGCGTTCATCTACGATGCGTCGCAGAACTACCAGAAGGCCGGCATTCCGCTGGTGGTGCTGGGCGGTAAGGAGTACGGCTCCGGTTCGTCACGCGACTGGGCGGCGAAGGGCACTGTGCTGCTCGGCGTCAAGGCCGTGATCACCGAGTCGTTCGAGCGCATCCACCGCTCGAACCTGATCGGCATGGGCGTCGTCCCGCTGCAGTTCCCGGCCGGCGAGAGCGCGAAGTCGCTCGGCCTCGACGGCACCGAGACCTTCGACATCGTGGGCATCGAGGACCTCAACAAGGGCGTGACGCCCGAGACGGTGCACGTCACCGCCACCAAGGAGGACGGCGAGGTGGTCGAGTTCGACGCCGTGGTGCGGATCGATACGCCCGGAGAGGCGGACTACTACCGCAACGGCGGCATCCTGCAGTACGTCCTGCGGAACATGCTGAAGGCATAAGGCACCTGCTGATCGCGGCGGGCTCGGCCCCGGTGATTCACCGGCCGGGCCCGC
>CAJCHX010000749.1 GCA_903970215.1 Acidobacteriaceae bacterium | reverse complement strand
AGACGTGTGCTCTTCCGATCTGCTTGACCTTCCCGGGCCGGGAGGCCGCAGAGTCGAGACGTCCCCCTTCCCGATCCACCCAGGAGGGCCCGATGCCCACAACAGTCCACCTCACCGGCGTCGTCGCGGAGTACGTCCGCGCCGTCAACGGCTTCGACGTCGACGCCATCGTCGCCACATTCGCCGACGACGCGTATGTCAACGACGCCCGCCGCGAGATCCGCGGCAAGGCCGCGATCCGTCGGTGGGTCGAGAAGGAGATCGTCGGTGATGCCGTCACGATGGATCCCGTGGAGGTGCTCGATCACTACGGCGACACGATCGTTCGCGCCCGCTACGACGGCACGTACGACAAGTCCAACCTGCCCGCGGAGCTGATCCTGTCCAACTACTTCTCGGTGCGCGACGGCCGGATCGTCTCGCTTGCCGTGATCTTCAACCAGCGCTCCGAGTACGACCCGACAGACAGCGGCAGCTAGGCGGCGCTGCGCGAGACGTGCGGCTGCCAGCGGTACGCGACCGGTTCGGCGCCGTGGTGCAAGGCGAGGTCCACCGCGTCGAGAATACTGCGACGGGGCGTGGACGAGGCGAGTTGCTTCGCATCCACGGCGAGCCGGACGATGCCACCCCGGCGCGCAGCCCGATTGGTCGTCGCGATCAAGGCACGGCACCACCACGGCTCGGACAGGAACCCGTCGCCGATGCCCAGCAGTCGCGCCTTCACCTCGATGTCCCGCTCCAGGTCGGTGATCGCGGTGTAGCCCACGTTCATCCGGAATCCGGTGGCGGGCAGCGCCGTCAGCGTTCCCGGTGACGCGTTCCAGCGAGGTGCGGCGAACACCCGGGTGCGCAATCCGGCCTCTTCGAGTACCCGGTCGGCGGCGATCAGCCGCAACCGCGCCTCGTGCTCACCGATCGTGGCGAACTCGGCACGCCGGCGCTTGGTGGCCGCCTGGTCGAAGCCGTGCAGCACGATCGCGTCGCCGCCCGCGCGCCGATCCCGGAGGAACGCTTGGCCGTCGGGGTCCTCGAGGAGCCGGTACTTGCCCTTCAGACGCGGCGCGACCAGCAACGACAGCGGGACCGAGCGCTGATCCATCGACGCCGCGAACGAGGCGACCTCGGCGCGCGTCGCGTCGGAGATCCCTGACACGGAGACATACAACAGGCCTGACACACCGCTAGTGTGCGCTGGGCAAGTGGACTGTTCTCGGCCGTCAGGTTGCGTGGCGCTGAACAGGTCGGCGCGCGATCCCCCCGACTACGCGGGCAGCACCGCTTCGATCGCCGAGACCACCTCGACGGATTCGGGCTCCGTACGCGGACGGAACCGCGTGATGGTCGCATGGTCGGGAGCGAGCAGGAACTTCTCGAAGTTCCATTGCACGTCGCCGGCCTGCCCCGAAGCGTCCTCGACGGTCGTCAGCTCGGCATACAGGGGGTGTCGATCAGGGCCGTTGACATCGGTCTTCGCCAATAGCGGGAACGTGACTCCGTATGTGGTCGAGCAGAAGGTGGCGATCTCGTCCGCCGTACCCGGCTCCTGACCCGCGAACTGGTTGCAGGGCACGCCCAGCACGGTGAGCCCCCGACCGGCGTAGCGGGTCGCAAGCGCCTCGAGGCCGGCGTACTGCGGCGTGAGCCCACACTTGCTGGCGACGTTGACCACCAGTACGGCCTTACCGGCGTAGTCGCCGAGCGATGCAGCGGCGCCGTCGAGAGTGGTGAGCGGAATGGAATCGAGAGCGGAAGTCATGTCGCCGACGGTAGTCGTGCCGCGACCTTCGTGCGGTGACCTTCGTGCGGCGACCTTCGTGCGGCGACCTTCGCGCCGAGACCTTCGCGCCGAGACCTTCGTGCGGTGACCTTCGCGCGGTGACCTTCGCGATGAGGCTTCGCGACGTCGATGATGACGAAACCGGGCGAGGCCGAGTGAAGAGATGCTTGCCACATCTATCGCACTGGCGCAATGATTGCGTGAGCGTTAGCATTGCGGAGTGCAAGCAACACCCCGCGTCGAGTCGCCGGAGGCCCTCACCGAGGTCCTCTCGGAGTTCCTCGGCCGTCTGATGTGCGGAGCGACCCAGCAGACACTGGGCGCCCTGCTGTCGTCCGAGATCACCACCCAGCAGTTCCACGTACTGCTGCAATTGATGTCGGCCCAGCGACCGGTCCCGATCAACCGCCTCGCCGACGACCTCGGTCTGTCCGTGGCGGCAACCGGGCGAAACGTGGAGAAGCTCGTCCAGCTACACCTGGTGGACCGTCGAGAAGACGGCCACGATCGCCGGATCAAGAACCTCACCATCACCGAGCCGGGGCGCAGAGCCCTCGGCGAGGCCATCGCCGGAAAGCACCGTGAAGTGCAGGCGTTGGCAGATGAGCTGCCCACCGACCTCCGTGGTCGGCTGCACGACGTGCTGGTCGAGATCCTCGCCCTGGGGGTCCTCCCCCCGAATCCGCTGTTGAGCGCGCTGAAAGTGAATTCATGACTACTGAGAACACGGCACCCGCGACCAGCGCGGGCCACGCCGATCAAGGCCTCGACCGCCGCGTGCTGATGGTGGCAGGCGTGGTCGTTCTGGGCGCCATCATGTCGATCCTCGACATGACCATCGTCGGCGTTGCACAGAACACCTTCCAGTCCCAATGGCACGCGACCCCCGCCACCGTCGCCTGGACGATGACCGGCTACACCCTGGCGCTGGCCGCAGTGATCCCCGTGACCGGTTGGGCCGCCGACCGGTTCGGCACCAAGCGGCTCTATATCGCCTCGGTGACGATGTTCGTGATCGGCTCGGCATTGTGTGCCAGCGCGGGAGGGATCACCGAGCTGATCATCTACCGCGTCATTCAGGGGCTCGGCGGCGGCATGCTGATGCCGCTCGGAATGATGATCCTCACTCGCGCCGCCGGCCCCGAGCGGATCGGCCGGGTCATGGCGGTTCTCGGCATCCCGATGCTGCTGGGACCCATCGCGGGCCCGATCCTGGGCGGTTGGCTGATCGAGTCGTACTCCTGGCACTGGATCTTCCTGATCAACCTTCCGATCGGCGTGATCGCCGTGATCTACGCATCGCTCGTCCTGGATAAGGACGAGACGTCGCGATCCGAGTCGTTCGACGTGGTCGGATTCCTGCTGCTCTCCCCCGGCCTCGCGCTGTTCCTGTTCGGCATCTCGTCGATCCCCGAGTCGCAGCAGGAGCACGGCACCATGTTCACGCCGCGGGTACTGATCACCGCCGTCGTCGGCGCCCTTCTGATCATCGCGTTCGTCTTCTGGGCGCTGCGAGCCAAGCTCGCTCTGCTCGACCTGCGGCTGTTCAAGAACCGGAACATGACCGTCGCGATGATCACCTTCACCTGCTTCGCGATCGCGTTCTTCGGGTCGATGCTCCTCTACTCGCAGTACTTCATCGGCGTACGCGGCGAATCCACCCTGATGGCGGGCCTCCTTCTGGCGCCGCAGGGCCTGGGCGCCATGGTCACCATGCCGGTCGCCGGCGCGTTGACCGACAAGATGGGCCCCGGCAAGTTCGTCATGACGGGACTGGTCCTGATCGTCATCGGCCAGGTCGCGTTCACCATCGTCGGCGTGGACACCAGCTACTGGTTGATCTGCGGGGCCCTGTTCGTCCAGGGTCTCGGCATGGGCATGACGATGATGCCCACCATGTCCGCCGCGATCCGGACGCTCGAGCCGCACTCGATCTCTCGCGGCTCGACCCTGACCAATATCGTGCAGCAGATCGCCGCGTCGATCGGCACCGCGGTGTTCTCGGTCATCTTCACCAACCAGCTCAAGGACGCCGGAACGGGTGCGGCCGCCTTCATGGCCAACTCCAGCCCTGCTGCGCGCCAGGGCGTGCTGGCGGAGAAGTTCCATGGCGACGTAGCGGCCTACCACGGGTTCCTCGACCAGTACCTGCCGTCCGCGGCCCACGCATTCGGGCACACCTTCGTGGTGGCGTCGGTGCTCGTCGCCGTCTGCCTGATCCCGGCGTTCTTCCTACCCCGCACCCAAGACGCCGACACCGGCGCCGCCGAGCGTGCGGTGATGGTCCACTGATCGCCTGAACGAACGAACACGAGACCCGGCCCCCTTTGGTGGGCCGGGTCTCATGCATTCAGGAGCTAGAGAGCGACGCGGCGCGCGAGCGCCTCTCCGGCAGGCAGCCCGTCGACGAGGGCCCCCAGCACAGCTCGGCAGGCATCGAGGCTGGTCGGGTCGACCGCCTGCTCGATTGCGGTGTGTAACTGGTCTTCGATGTCCCGGAGCGTGGGAAGCAGGACTCGAGCAGCCGGGGTGAGTCGGATCCAGCGGGCGCGATCATCGTCGGGTGACGGCTCGGTGGTGAGCAGACCGGCGGAGACCATCCGGTTGACGAGGCGGCTGGGATGATCCCCTTCGCACACCAACAGCCGGCCCAGCTCCCGGATGGTCAACGGTTCGCGTTCGTCGAGCACGCTGATCGCTTCGGCCCACGCCGGGGTCAGCCCGAGTGGCTTGAGCGCCGCAGCGAGCATCCGATTGCCTTCCCGCTGAGCGGCCAGGACCAGATAGCGCAGGTGCTCGCCGGGTCTCACGCCCGCAGTTTAACGAACCTCGTCACCGCGGAGGTCGAGCGGCGTGGCCGTGATCACGGAATCGATGAAGTCGGCGATGGTGTGCCCGTACAGGTCGGGGTGGGTGAAGCGGAACATGTGGCCGGTGGTCGGCAGAACCACCTCGCGGGCACCGGGGATGCCGGCGAGCATCTCTTTGGCGGCGTTGTCGCCCACGAGCTTGTCGTCTTGTGGCGTGACGAGAAGTGTCGGAACCTCCACCCGGTCCAGCCGGTCGCGGACGTCGAAGTCGACAACAGAGGTGACACGGGCGGTGTAGCTGCGCCAGGGGGTGTTCTCGATGAACAGCTGCCGGTAGTCCTTCTGAGTGAGGGGGATCTCCGCGTGGGCATCGAACTTCGAGGCCAGCTGGAAGGCGTGGTACCGCAACGTGCCCTGCCGATAGAGCGGGGCTCCCGTGAAGCGCGACGCCCGGGAGGCGATCCCCTTCCAGCGGGGCAGCGGATTGGCCGCGAATCCGCCGGATAGCACCAGCGCGACCAGGCCCACGGGCTGGCGGACCGCCAGCGTCAGGGCGATCACCGCGCCGAAGGAGTCCCCGACCAGCACATAGGAGTCGAGGTCGGCCACCTGCTCGGCGACGAAGTCGGCGTAGGCCTCGACGTTGTCGAGCCCCTCGGGAAGCCGCATCGTCCTGACCTTGTGCCCGGCGAACGGCGCGAGTTGACGATCCTGCCACGGCGCTCCGGAGAAGCACGGAATGGTCACGATAGTGGGTTGGGTGGTGGGCATGTCGTTTCCTTGCCTTGTCGGTCGCTAACACCTCGACCAGTGTATGACACAGCATATATGCCGTGTCATATACAGTCGAGAGGAACCTGTCGATGTATTGCCGCCTACCGGAGGCTGTGCGATGACAGTCGAGACCCTGGCGACTGCCGCACCCTTCGGTGCGGGAATGCGCGCATGGTGCGGCCCATCCCGTTCGAATACCGATACGTTCTATATCCAATGAAACACCCTGAACCTCTACATATTCGATGATCGGTGCTGAAGCCAGACTAGCACAGTGTTCGATTCAGTTGCTGTTACCGAACAGGTGTATCATCGGAGTATGGGGAGCAGGGACAGTGAGATCCGCGGGGCGACAGGCTTCGATGACGACGTCGACCTGCCTGCGTTGCCGGAGTCGTTGGCCGATGCCGTCCCGGGGGCGGGCGGTGACGGCGCGGCTGGGACGTTGGTGGACGGGCTCACCGGTGCCGCGGTGACGCTGGCCCGCACGACGGCGGTGCAGTACGCGCTGGTGTCGCAGATGTTCGCGGCGCGGCAGGGGGAACGGCGTCGGCGT
>CAJCHX010000748.1 GCA_903970215.1 Acidobacteriaceae bacterium | reverse complement strand
GGTCGAAGGGTCGGCCCTTGCGGTGGAACACCAGCCCGTCCGGCCCGGGTCCGTACTGTTGCCGGTGCTCGATCAGCTTGGCCGCCAGGACCGGGGGGACCGGGATCCGCCGGGTGGCAACGATGTCCCGGTCCTTGAGGGACGGTGCGGATTGCGAAGGCTGACATCATCCCGACCGACACCAACCTGCTGACCGCCTACGACACCTTCGCCCAGCTCGAGGAGGCGAGCGCGGCGGCCATGGAACGGTTCAACACCCGGGTCCACGCAGTGACCCGCCGGGTCCCCGCCGAGATGCTCACCGTCGAGGCTGAGCACCTCCACCCTGTTCCCGCCGAGCCCTACACCGCCGCGTTCGGCGAGTAAAGGGCAGTGTCGTGGTCCTCGACGGTCAACGACGGCGGCGCCCGCTACAGCGTCCCCTACACGCTGCGCGACACCCGGGTGTGGGTCCGTCTCGCCGGCGCGGAGGTCATCGTCGTCACCGATGCAGACGGCACTGGGGCCAGGGAGGCTGCCGGGCACCGCCGCCAGCTGCCGGGCGGCGCGTCGATCCTCGCCGAGCACTATCCACCGCGAGGCGGCGACCCTCTGGAGCGCCAACCCAAGGCGACCAACCCGGCCGAAGCGGCATTCCTCGCTCTGGGTGAGGGGGCGACGCGTTGGCTCGTCGAGGCCGCCGCGCTCGGCGCCCGGAGCATCGAGGCGCGCATGGCCGAAGCAGTCGACCTCGCCAGGGTCGTCGGCGAACGGCGGGGCGACGAAGCGCGGTCTCGCCGCGTTCGCCAGCCGGTTCGCCCCCGGCGATCTCGTTTCGATCATCGACGCCCGACGGGACACCCCCCGGCGGGCCGACGCGTTAGTGTCGCTACAGCCCGGCACCAGCCGCTGGGCCGCGTTCGGTCTCCCCCCGGCCCGCACCGGCAGCGAGCCCACCGACACCGACGACGAGCAAGGCGACGCGTGACAGCCGCCGAGGGTGCCCGCCGACAGCGTTCTCGCCGAGCTCGAGTGCCTCTGCCGTCGGCTCCGCCTCCGCTACATCCGCGAGCAAGCCACCGAAGTGCTGCTCACCGCGAAAAGCGCAACGCTGGGAGCCCGCCGAGCTGCTCCGGGTGCTGCTCCTCGCCGAGGTCGAAGGACCCGAGGCCTCCACCACCGAAGCCCGCCGCAAAGCCGCCCAGCTCCCTGCAGGCAAGACCTTCGACACCTGGCAGGCCGCCCGCTCCTCGATCACCCCCGCGACCCAGCAGGCCTTAAGCAGCCTCGAATGGGTCGGCCGCCACGAGAGCATCGTGGTCTGCGGGCCCTCCAGCACCGGCAAAAGCCACCTCACCGAAGCCCTCGGCCACCAAGCCATCAACGCCGGCCAGCGCGTCGTGTGGTTCTCCGTCGAAGACCTCGGCGCTCTGGTCCGCCGCCACCGCGTCGACGACACCATCGCCAAAGCCTCACCCCCACCCTGCGCGCCGACCTCGTCATCGTCGACGACATCGGCCTTGTCCCACTCTCCGCAGACGCCGCCAAAGCCTCTACCGCCTCGTCGATGCCGCCTACGAACGGCGCAGCCTTGCCATCAGCACCAACCTCCACCCCTCCGGCCTCGACCAGCTCATGGACCGCACCATCGCCACCGCCCTGGTCGACCGGCTCCTACACCACGCTCACGTCATCGTCACCCACGGCGACAGCGTCCGCCCCGCCGACGCCCTCGCCGGCAAAGGCGTCACCCCAATCGCATGACCCCCCGACTCGGCACCGACGCCACCACCCCGGAGACTTCACACGGCCACGCGCAGGGACAACCCACGACCGCCATCGGGGAAGACACCCGGCCGCCAACGGGGAGTTCCTAATGGCCCTTGACACGACGTTGCTCGATCTTCAGTAGCTCCAGTGGGATGGCATCGGCATAGTGCGCCAGAAGCAGCTTGCCCCGTTCGGCTTCGAGCTGCTTGAGACGGTGCGCCTGGCGATCCCGCTTGCACGTGACGTCTTGCTGCCCCTCGGCCAGCTCTGCCAGTACTGCCTCAGCGGCCCCTTCAAGCCCCCTGGCGTCGAACTACACCCGGCGGGCGCCTCGTCAACCCAGGTCGACCTCTTCACTTCCGGTACGAGCTCGGCGGCGCCGAGTCAGGGGTTACGGAAACGGGCGGGGGAATAGGTCTGCGCTCTTTACCTTTCAGTGGCCAATTTGCACAACAAAACATATTTGCTTGACCACCCTTAATTATACACAGAATATTACACTCACCCTTCTTTATTTTTGGGACCGTAGCTCCATCCGCCGCGCTTCTTCCCGGCTGCAAAGTAGACGCCATTGAGCAGTCCGAGGATTGCGAGGACGATAGCCACAGCTACTAGAAGAATCTTGATCCAACTACCTATTACAAGCGAACTAACGAGGAATGGAATTGCCAGAACGAGCCAAACCACAGCGCCGAAGCCACTTCCAGAACGATAGTGAGCTTCTCCCTCCGGTTCAGCAGGGTCAAGCCCTTCTGATTTTGGCATAAACATGCGACCCCTGTCTACGCGTTCGCGTGATACGTCAGTAACCCATCTTCGCACATACATTTTCTGACGAAAGCGCCGACCCTCCGCTAGGTTCAGTATATCTAGAACCTGATCCACTTACGCCGGTGGCGGAAAACCCCGCAATGTCAAAACCAAAATAAACGCTTGGCGGAAAGCCCCATGATACTCCGACTTTGAAGGCAATTCCTACAACAGCAAGCTGTGTAAGTCCTTTGGCAGACGATCCCAGTGCTGCGTTCGCAGCCGCCTTCAGGGCTTCGCCCAAACTTACGTTTGTGCCAAATAGCTTGAAAATTGTCGAAAGAGCATCACTTATACCAGGAATATCGGCAAAGGCCTCGGAATAGGACCCACCGGTAGCCAAGATTGCTCCTGCCCTGTAAATCGTGGAAGCACTAAAAGCGTGGCAATATGTCCATTGACCGGTCAGGTCCGGCTGATTTAGGGGGTCTCCGAATGCGTAGGTGTAGACGTCTGCGCAGCCACCTTGGATCGGGTCGGGCTGGAGAAACCGGGCATCGGAGGGATTGTAGCTTCGCGCGCTCATGGTGATGATTGGCGTGGCGAGGTCGTTTTCGGTGAGTTTGCCGTCGGCGGCGTAGGCACCTAGGGTTTGGTTGCTGCTGGTGTTTTTGAGGATGCCAGTTGCGCTGTATCGGTTACCCCAGGGGTCGTAAGTGATGATCCGGCCGGCCCGGAATCCTTGGGCGTCGAAGGTGGTGATGTCGTCGCCTTGGAGGTTGGGCACGCTCCAGGTTTGAATGCTTTTGGCCTGGTAGGCAACTTGGACGCCGCCGGGGAGATCGACGAAGGGCGTGATGACGGTTCCGTTGATGGTTGCGGCGGGAGTGTCGGTTTCGCCGGCGTAGAGGTAGCTGGTTGTGCCGGTGCTGTCGGTTCGGGTGAGGGTGCGGTTCAGGGCGTCGTCGGTGTAGGCGACGGCGGAGGCTGTGGTGCCGCTGGTGGCGGTGGCGAGTCGGTCGGCGGAGTCCCAGGTGTAGGTGTTGGTTCCGTCTCGGAGTTGGTTGCCGTGGGTGTCGTAGGTGTAGGTAGAGGTGCTGACACCGTTGGTGACCGTCGAGGTGAGCTGGTCGGCGGTGTTGTAGCAGTAGTCGGTGGTGGTCGGGCTGCCCCCGTTAGGGGTGATGGTGACGCTGGTGCGGTTTGTGTTGGCCCCAGCGTTGCCGTTGATGGGGGCGACGGCACAGTTGTCCGAGGCGGGGTTGGCTGCGTAGGAGTAGGTGGCCTTTTCGTTGTAGAGGTAGGCGGTGGTGAGTCGTCCAGCGGCGTCGTAGGCGAAGTCATTGCCACCCGGGTTGGCGTTGTAGCCGGTCCCGGCCAGGGTGTCGATGTAGTCCTTGGTCTCCCGGCCTGCTTCGTCCCGAATGGTCTGGTCGCCGGCCAAAGTGCTGCCGGACTCGTTGTAGCTGACCTGGTCTTGGTGGCCGTAGGCGTCGTAGGCGTAGACGGCGGTGACGTTGTTCGTGTAGGCGATGCTGGTGGGCTGCTCGAAGCCGGGGTCTCCGAGGGTGGTGTCGTAGGTAACCGTGGCCAGGGTGGTGGTGTTGTAGGCGACGGTGGTGAGTTGTCCGCCGTTGTTGTAGGCGTCGGTGGTGCTGCCCTGCTCGCCACTGGCAGAGGCCACCGATCCGTCCTGGTTGTAGGTGGTGCTGGTGGTGTTGCCTTCGGCGTCGGTGTAGGAAACGGTCCGTCCGAGGAGGTCAACGGTGGAGCTGATGGTCCCGGTCGGGTCGGTGACTGAATTGACCAGCGGGTTCCTGCCCACTGCGTAGTTGTAGGTGACGGTCCGGGCTGCTGCACCGTTGAAGGCGGGCCAGGACTCTGAGGTCATGCGGCCGAGACTGTCATAGGCGATGCACTGCCAGCTGGTGCCGGCGATGAAGCTGGCCGCGTTGACTCGCCGGCCAACCATTTGGCCGGCCGGGCTGTAGACGAATTGCTGCACCCGTGGCTGGCCAGTCGGGCTCGGTGCCGGGTCGGTCTGCTGTTCCAACAGCCCGTACTGGCTGGCGCCCGTGGCCACACCGCAGGTATTGGCTAGTGCACCTGGCTGCTCGGTCCTGGTGTTGCAGTCGGCGCCGGTCGCCTGCCCGCAGTAGTAGCTGTACGTGGTGGCGTTTCCCGCCGGGAGAACAGTGGCGGTGCGGCGGTCGTAGCTGCCCGTCGCTCCAGGTGTCTCGTAGGCCGTGGAAGTGGTCAGCGGCGTCGAGCTACCGGCTCCTCGGGTGACTGATGTGACCAGCCCATAGACCGGGTCGATGCTCAAGTTGCCGTAAGTCGTTTGGGTTGTGTCGCCGTCGGGGTCGACTGTCTGGGTGACGTAGCCGTAGTTGGGATCCAGAACCGAAGCGGGGACAGGGACCATGGACCCGCCGGGCGGCTGGTAGGACAGGCGGACCCCGTTGCTCCCCGACCCGGCCGGCCCGTTGTAGGCGAAATAGTCGAGGCGGACCGGCTGCCATCCGGGGGCGGTTACGTTGACCGTGAAGGTGTACACGGGACCCCAGGACCCGTCCTGATCCACATAGCTTCCCGCTACGCCGACAAAACTGTTGTCGATGTACAAGTCGGCGCCCTCCTCGGTTTGGAGGTCGAAGGTATAGCTGCCCGCTACCGGTAGGTCGATGAGGCCGGTCTCGCGTAACGACCAGTCCCCGTTGGTCGCGTCGCAGTACGGGACCGTCGTGCCCCAGGAGTGGCTCGGGCCGCTGGCATCAGTCGTCTCCCGGCAGGGAGGGCCGGTCGCATCGTGGGACGCGAACCATGAAGCGGCCAGCCCGCTGATGCCGGTGTCGTAGCTGGTTTGGGTGACCGGCACCGGCACCGTGCAGGTACTCGAGGTGGCCGGCAGGTACGGGGGGGCAAGCGAGAAGCATGCGGTCGGTGCGGGCCCGTATACCTCCACTGGCTCGTATTGGCTGTTGTACACGGTGGAGGTCTGCTCGCCGTTGGGGCCGATGGTGACCAGGGGGTCGTCGTTGGAGTCCCAGATGGTCGTGGTCGTGCCGCCGGCGGCGTCGGTCTTGGAGGTGATCTGGCCCGCACTGTCGTAGGTGACCGATTCGGCCCTCCCCGTCACACCGGTCAGGCCGGTCACGGCCACAGACGTTGTCCCTGTCCCGTAGGTGTAGGTCCGTGTCGTCGCGGCTGTGCCCGACCCTGGGGTTGGCTGCGGTTGGGTCACCGTGGAGACAGCGGCACATGCTGTGATTATCGTGGTACAGGAGGCTGCGCTGTCGATGTAGGCGATCGTGGTGTCAGTCGACGTGCCCTGGGTGTAGTCCCCGGCGGCGATGGCCGCGTAGGCAAGCGGATCCAAGATGTCGTCCAAGCGGTCGGCGGCGTCGTAGCCGAATCTGGACACGACGGTGCCCGGGTCGTCGATCTCGGCCAGCTGGCCGTTCGAGTTGTAGGCGAAAGTCGTGGTCGTGCCGTCCTCGAACACCAACGCGCACAGCATTCCCGCTGACGCGTCGGTTGCCACCCCGTCGGAGGTCTGGGCCGGACAGGACGAAGACCCGCCGTAGACGAAGTTGGTGGACCGGGCCGAGACCGGGTCGGTGGCGCTGAGGATCTGGCCGGTCGGCCCGTAGGTGTAGGTCATGGCCGACGGGTTGAGCGTGTCGGGTGCGGCGGTTACCGAGCTGATCGCCCCGGTCGAGGTGAAGTTGTAAACCTGCCCAGCCGGGGTTTCCAACGACAGCTGCCCGGTCACCCCTCTGGTCAAAACGTCGCTGTCTCCCGCAGGGGGCACGTACGATCCGTTCCACGCCGAACTGAACGTGTCCGTCGAGCCGTCCGCCCTTTGGACCAGAACCTGGTTGCCGTCGTCGATCACCCCGCTGTATGCGAGGGACAGGTTTCCGGTCGACAGCGACCAGCCCGCCGGGAGCGTCTGCGCCGTCGGCGACAGGAAATTCGAGGGGACCAGTTCAGACGACGTCTGCGTCCACCCGGTCCCGGTACTCGTGTACTGGCCTAGGTACAGCTGCGCCCAGCCGGCGTACGGGTTCTCCCACGCCTGGACGATCACGTGGTGATAGCCGGCCGTCTCGCTCACAGGGGTGCCGTACATCGGTGAGCTGTTCGCAGTCCCTCCGGTCCACGCGTCCGGTGACGCGTCGGAGTCCGAGCAGCCGGTCGCGTCGAGACACGCCCGGGCCCCTCCTGCAGACGAGACACCCAGAGCCCAGTCGCCAGTCGACGGGATATCAATATATCCCGACCACTGCACCAGATATGCGGTCGTCGTCGCGATACCCGATATCGGTTGCGCCCCTGCCAAGCCGCCCGACCAGTCAAAATCGATCGACGGGTCCGTTCGCTGCCCGACTTCCACGACACCGTTCCCGCTCATGCTGTGAGTGCCGTACGGGTCCTCGTAGTAGTCGCCGTTCAACCCGTACGAGCCGGCGTCCAACGAGTTGTACGACAATGACGGCGCAAACGAACCGGCTGCGGTGTCCACCGCATGGGTCCCAGCGGTCAAGGCCAAGTTTCCCGTCACCAGATTCACGGTCTCCGACGCGGGGGGCAGCCCCGGTGACGGTGCGCCCGCCGATGGTGTCGAGGTTGACCCTGGCACCGAGCCCACCGTGTCGGTCGGTGACGGCCCCCCAGCCCCTGCCCGCAGTTTCACCGCCAACTCGACGGGCGCCGAAAACGTCTCCAGCCCGGCCGGAGGGTCGTTCGGTGTTGCGTCGTAGCTGACGACGTTCTCGGTCAGCACCTCTTCGTAATAGTCCTCCCCATCTCGCAATGCCCCCGCCGGCACCGACCACGTCTGCGTGTTGTCCAGCCACCCCGAGTCGGCCACACGACCCACTCCGTTCGCACCTGTGGACACCCGATAGTCGTAGTACACCGGCAGCGACTGAGTGCTGCCACCTGCGTATGCGAACGTGTCGGTCACATAGCTAGCAGTGATCTGCGGTGTAGCGGTGTCCACCGTCGCCACGGTCGCCCCTCCCGACGGCACCGGTGACAACACCGTCGCCGCCGGCGCCTTCGACGCCAACTGTAGGTTTAGTTCCACCGGCCCCCCTGCGTAGCCATAAATTTTTTGGGTAGGCGACGACGCCGAACCCGCCTCGTTCCCGGTCAAACCGAACACAAAGTCACTGCCCGAGGAGAAAGCCGACGCAAGACTTTGCGTCAGATTGTTCGTTGGAACGCTAAAACCGTCCACGGTACCCTGAACGAACGACCCCTGCGGTATCTCCGAATAACCGTTGTCGCTCGTACCGTTCGCGAAGCCCTGCGTAAGATCGTAGAAGGAGAGCGCATCGACGCCAGAACTCGACCCAGATTGATCGAGAAGTTCCATCGACACGTTTACCGGGATCCACGGGTTCGACTGGCCCAGGTACTGGCTCCAGTTGAAAAACACCGCTGAGCGCCACGTCAACCCGGAACTGTCGACACCGACCTCCAACGCTGACCCGTTGTTTGTCACGACCTGGCCCCGATTGTCAACACTGAACGTGCTCAGCCCTCCCTGTGTAGGGGACAGGTCTGCGTACAGTCCTGGGTCGATCACGACCGGGAACGCCCGGGCTGGCAAACGGGACAACCATTTCCCGCTGACAGCAAGCACCAGCATCCGGCCGCCGTCAGCTACCCGCAAGCTTGGATCAGCCCCCTTCGCCGGCATCCCCGCCCCGGGGATCACGGTCGGCGGCGGAACCGACGCCACCACCCGCCCGCCAACCTCGACCACCGCCCCACCCGCAGACGAGCGACGAATCCTCGCTCCCGCCGAGATCCGGTACTCGAACCTCGACGGCGACCCAGCCGAGCGCACCATCAGGGCATCACTCACCCCAGCAGTCGACACCCGGTACGACTCGTCCACCCGCGACCAAATTCCCCGATAGACCAGCGACGAGCCACGCACCACGGGTTGTGTCACCTTGCTAGGCCGCCGCACAGGAACGAACGACACCGAGCGCTCCCCCTCGACCAGACGCTCCTGGCCTCTTGGTCCGAACTGCACCGTCCACGAATCCGCCGCCGACCGCCACCACCCCGTCCGGCCCGGCACCGGCACTAGCGACGTCTTGATCGGCGTCAACCCTGCGCCCGGGGACGGCCGGTAGAACATTGGCGCCGACGACACCTCCAAACTGCGAGTCCCGTCGCTGTTCAACCACACCGATGAGTCGGATGTCCGCAGCCGCTTGAGCTCACGCACCCGACGCTCCGGGACCTTCGCAACCGACCTCGGCCGAGACTGCAACCGAACCCGTGGCGCCAACAACGGCGGCGACGTCAGCGCACGTACCCTCACATGCCGACCGATGGCCCCGTACCCGCCCGTCCATCCGCTCGCTCGGGCGCTAGGGGCCACACCGCCTGCGACCACTGCGACCACTGCGACCACTGCCCCAACCATCCGGACCAGACCGGCAGACCTGCGCCGACTATGCACTATGCCCCCAAAGTTGCCTGCTTGCCGAGCCCACCGACACTCGGATCAAGTCGTCCTATTTTCCGCTTTGCTTCTACAGGAGTTGGAGCCAAGGAGCAACCAGTTGGCTAAACGTTCACCAGTGATTCACGCTCACGTCGCCTCGACAGGAGGGTCTTTCATCCCTTGCGAATAAGAGCGTTAACGACGCTAGCGAGCTTGGTGAAACCACGCCGACGCAAGTCGGCCTTATCGCCCCGGTCGGAGAGACAAGCGAGACAGCAATCAGCCTACCGGGCGATGGTGGTGTAGCCCCACCGAACTGTGACAGCGAAGAAGAGTCGCCGCTCACCATTCCTGTACGTGTCTTGTCCGGTGGCGGTGGAGCGGTCAGCGGATTAAAAACTTGACCTGCGAGCATCAGTGCTCTTATCCACGAAATGCAGACCCTAGCTGCAGCTAGTACCTCCCGGGTTTAGCCATCGACTCCCATAGCGGCCCCCACCCCTCACAGCACGTGCCCGGCGTCGGGCACCGAGAGGGGAAGAGTTCATCAGCAAGTAGTCCATGGAGCGGGAGTCGGGGAGTTAGGCGAGATTCGTAGCGGTGCCCGATCCTCGACGGAGCCGAGACGAGACGAAGCGATCGCTCTGGCGGTCGGTCGGCGAATCCAAGAAACCCGCCTCCAATAAGGGCTCACAAATGAGGCCTCGGCCGAGTCCGCCGGCTTGCACCCCACCTTTATCTCCAACGTTGGCTCTGGAGGTGTGAGCCGGTCAACGGGGGAAGCTGGCCAGCAGCCGGGCTACGCCCTCGTCCTCCCGCCCGGGGGCAACACCCTGGTAGATGTCGAGGAACACCGACAGGGTCTTGTGGCCCGACCATCGCTGGCAGAC
>CAJCHX010000747.1 GCA_903970215.1 Acidobacteriaceae bacterium | reverse complement strand
CGCTGTCAGTGGGAGCGGAGGCGGAGGAGGCAAGCTGTTCGCAGGGCTGACATTCTGTGTGAGCGGCGCATTCGGCGTCAGTCAGGCGGCCATGAAGAAGAAGTTGGAAGGCGCGGGTGGGCGGATGGCCAGCAGCGTGACGGACGCCGTAGTTCGCCAAGTCCACCGTGGGCTAATAGCTCCTTAACTGACGCGGTCGGCTGGTCGGCGTTCGCCGACCGGGTCGAGGAGCTGTTCCGCACGGTTCCCGGTCCGGACGGTCGACCCCTCACATCTAACGCGATCCTCGAACGCGCCAACGCGTACGGCTACCGGATCGGAGAAGCGTACGTCTCGGTGTTGAATACAGCCCAGCGGAAGTCACCGGCTTTCCACGCTGTTGCGGACCCAGCAGGGTCCCGAACCGCCGGCCTCACCCGCCGGGCGTTCCGCACGCGGGCGCGGATCTGCCCCGCTTGGTCTCGACGGTCCCGATGTCGACTGACCTCGCAGGGACACACTGGCGGGTCTGTCGCTGGATCAGTGCAAGCGGTTAGAGTTCGGCCGGTTCTCGAGCCACCGCGACTCCTGGAAACCGGGTCGAGTTTACCCAACGGCCAGTCGCGCGCAGAACACGCCATCCATTCCTCCGCTGGCGGTTCAGCTGGTGAGGAGTCCGCCTTCGACCGGCAGCGTGGTGCCGGTGATGTAGCTGCTGGCGTCGCTGGCGAGGAACAGTACTGCGGCGCTGAGTTCGTCGGCGTCTCCCATGCGCCCGTGAGGGTGCGGGGCAGGATGACGTTCTCGATGTAGTCCTTGTCGTACTGGTCTGTCATCTCGGACGCGAAGAAGCCGGGGGCGATCGCGTTGACGCGGATCCCTCTACGTCCGGTCCATTGCTGGGCGAGGTCACGTGTCAATCCCACGACGGCCGATTTGCTGGCGGCGTAGGCGGCCTGCGGGAGTCCCGCCGTCGTCAGGCCGAGAATGCTGGAGATGTTGATGATCGAGCTGCCGGGGTGCATGACGCGTGCACAGGCCTGCGCCATCCAGTAGGTGCCGTGGAGATTGATGTCGACGACGGCTCGGAACTGTTCCGGTGTCTCGCGGAGGGCGGGTACCGCGGTCCCGATGCCGGCGTTGTTCACCAGGACGTCGACTCGGCCGAATTCGGCGATGGCCGCTTCGGCCACTGCGGTGCAGGCGTCAGGATCGGTGACGTCGCATGCGACGGCGAGGGCGCGGCGGCCTGTGGCTTCGACAAGTTCGCGGGTCTGCGCGAGTCGGTCGACGCGGCGGGCGGCGATCACGACGTCGGCGCCTGCCTCGGCGAGGGCGGTGGCGAAGCGGACGCCGAGGCCGCTGGATGCGCCGGTGACGACGGCGACGCGGTCGTCTAGTCGAAATCGGTTGAGGATGGACATGGTTCTCCGTTCGGTTCGATCGGCAGTTTCCGCCGCGCGAGGGGTGGCGGTGATGACTGGCTCAGGTCGTGGACTGGCGGACGTAGTCGCCGGGGGCGTCAGCGATAGGCGGGTATTCGTCGCTTCCGGGTTCCGAGGGCGCGGGCGTGGTGTCCGGTGCGCGGGTCGCGATCCACGCGTTCCAGTGCTCCCACCAGGAGCCTGGATGCAGCTCGGATTGTTCCAGCCACCGGTCCGGGGTGACGTTGATGGCGGGAGCGCCGGTCCGGTAGGTGGCGCGCTTCGCTCCCGGTCCGCGTGCGATGGCGGCGGCGTGGCCGCCGGTGGCGAGCACGAACGATGCGTTGTCACCGATCATCGCGACTGTGCGGTAGCAGTCGTGCCAGGGCGAGATGTGGTCGGTCGACGCGCCGAGGATGTATGTCGGCACGGTGATCCTCGAGATATCGAGCGGGGTGCCGCACACGACAGCGCGGCCTGGGGTGGCGAGTGTGTTGTCCAAGGCGGTGGCCATCATGTCGGCACCGAACCGGGAGGAGAGGTTGGTCTGGTCGGCCGCCCAGAACAGTAGGTCGTGTTTCGGGGCGGGGCGTCCGAGTAGGTAGCGGTGGACGAATGCATGCCAGATCCCGTCGACGGGGCGCATCAGCGCGAACGATCGCGCGGTGTCGGCTGCGTTGAAATATCCTGCCTCCTTCGCCTTGGCGATCGAACGGTCAGCTCTTGCCTTGTCAAGGTGGGCAGAGCCGGCGGGGCCGGCCGTGAAATCTGTGACTGCGATGGCGATGGTCAGTGTCGCCATGAGTTTTTGGCGGCCGCTGGCGGCGAGGTGGGCGGCCGCGATCAATGTGAGTTGCCCGCCGCCGCACAGGCCGATGGGATGGCAGGCGGTACTACCGGTGATCCTGCACGCGGTCTCTATGGCCTCGACGACCGCCTCGGTGTAGGCGTCGAATCCCGCGTCGGTGTGAGACGGGTCGGGGTTCACCCACGAGACGACGAACACACGTCGCCCGGCCTGCAGTTCCCCGCGCACGACGGAGCGGTCGGGCGAGAGGTCGACGAGGTAGAACTTGTTGACTGGGGACGCGATGATCAACGTGGGGATCATGTCCACTGAATTCGTGGTGGGGGCGTATTCGATGAGTTCATAGAGGCGTTCCCGGCGGACGACCTTGCCCGGTGTGGCAGCGATCGTCTCGCCGAGCGCGAAGGCCGAGCGGTCTACGGTCGCCGGCAGCTTGGCGGCGGTGCCCCAGTCCTCCAGGAGGTGACGGTAGCCCTGGGCGAAGTTGCTGCCGCCGGTGTCGAGTGTCTCTTTCCACACCTGCGGGTTGAGGAACGGATTGTTGGACGGTGAGGCCGCGGCCAGTACGTTGTCGACCGATTGCCGGAGCTGGTCCTTCGTCCGCCAGTCGGTATCGAGTTCGTCGAGGGCGGTCATCGCGGTGTCGCACAGCGTGAGGTAGCCCAGTGCAAGCCGGTGGAGGAGTGGATTGCCGTGCCATGCGGGGTCGTCGAAGCGCTTGTCGAGTGTGACTCGATCCGACCGGCCGGTGAGCGCTGTCGACGCGAGCCGACCGGGCAGGCCGAGGAGATGACCGATCGCCGGAGCGGGGTGGCGCAGCACGGAGGTCGCTGCGCGTGCGATGGCGGCCGGCGGGAAAAGGGACCCGAATCCGCCGAACGCAGCTGAGGCGACGAAGGTTTCGATGCCGCCGCCGGCCGGCGTCTGTTCGGTGGCGGCCTCGACACGCGTGGAGGCGTCCGTCGTGGTGGTCATCGCAGCGGTGCTCCCCACTCGACCGCTCCGCGCAGCCGCGCCTTGAGCAACTTCCCACCTGGGTTGCGGGGCAGCGGCTTGTCGGCGACGACGAGGTACTGCGGCACCTTGAAATCTGCCAGCACGGTGCGGCAGTGGTCGATCACCGCGGCGGGGGCGGGGACGTCGTCGCCGCCAAAGACGATCGCGCCGACCTTTTCACCCATCACGTCGTCGGGCACCGCGAGGACGGCCGCTTCGAGCACTCCGGGGGCGGCGACCAGCGCGGCTTCGACCTCGATGCTGGAGATGTTCTCGCCGCCCCGGATGATGATGTCCTTGATCCGGTCGACGATGTGGACGCGTCCGGCATCGTCGACGCGGACGATGTCCCCGGTGTGTAGCCATCCGTCCGCGTCGATGGTCTCGGCGGTCGTCTCGGGACGGTTCCAGTATCTGCTGGTGACGTTCGGTCCGCGGCCGACGAGTTCGCCGAACGACGGATCGGCTGGATCGTGGGGCACGACGCCGAGGTCGATGGTGGGGACGGCGTAGCCCACGGAGTCGGCGTGGGTGACGGCGTCGGCGTGCGGGAGCACGGTCAGCAACGAGGCGGTCTCGGTCATCCCGTATCCGTTGAACACCTCGGCCGCAGGGAACGCGTGTTGGAGGGCGGCGACGAGTGTGGGTGCGATAGGGGCGCCGCCGTAACCCACCCAACGCACGTCCGAGCAGTCGGCGGTGTCGAAACCGGGGGTGCGCAGCAGCAGCGCGTACACGGCGGGCACGGTGACCAGGAAGGAGATCCTCTCGGCGCTGAGCGCGTCGATGAGTCCGGCCCGGTCCAGCGCGGGCATGATGATCGCTGCGCCGCCGAGCAGGGTGGCGACCAGCAGTTGCGAATTGCATCCGGTGACGTGGAACAGCGGGACGGAGATCAATGTGCGCAGGCCCGCGCCGATGTCCTCGGGGATACCGAGAGTGCGGATCATGTTCATCGAGTTGGTGAGGAACGCGCGATGTGTCGTCGGAACGCCCTTGGGATTGCCCGTCGTTCCCGACGTGTAGAACATGGCTGCGGTGTCGTCGGATGAGAGTCCCTGCATCACATACGGTTCCCCGTCGGGCAGAGCCGTGTCGGCGGCGAGGTCGATCGTCGTGCCGGAGTCCTGTAGCACGAACCGGACCTCGGGGTCCGAGGAGCGGGTGTTGACGGCGACGACGATGCCGCCGGCCATGATCGTCCCGTAGAACGCGAGCACCCAGTTCGTTCCGGCGGGATAGCGCACCGCCACGCGGTCTCCCCCGTGGAGGCCGGCCGCGCGGAGGCCGCCTGCGACCCGTGCGGCACGGTCCCACAGCTGCCGGTACGTCAGGCGTTCCCCGCCGAGTTCCGCGATCGCCTCCGCGTCGCCGACCGCAGCGACCGTGGTTTCGAGGGCGGCGAGCAGAGTGGCGGGCAAGTCGACGTAGTAGGTTCGGCCCGCGTCGTCGGTTCCGGTCCCACTGCGACCGAACGGGTTGCGGGCGCGGCCGATGGGGACGATCTGATCGTTCACTTCTGTGCTCCAGAGAAGTAGGTGCGGGGGTTGTCGACCAGCATGGTGGTGATCTGCTCCTCTGTGACGCCCCGCTCACGTAGGGCCGGGAGGACGTCGTCGCTGACGTGCGTGAACGCCCAGCGCGGGAGCGCCGCTTTCTTGTTCGCCTCGCTGTAGAAGTCGCTGTAGCAGGAGGCGTCGTGGGCGAGGACCATCTTTTCTGCGTATCCGAGTGCTGCCAGGGTGGCGACGGTGGCGACGCGGTCTTCGAACGGGCAGAACGCGTCGATCCCGAACCGGTCCATGCCGAGGATCGATCCGGCGTCGGCGATCGCACGCAGATAGTCGATATCGGTGGAGTCCCCGCTGTGGCCGATAACCACCTTCGACAGGTCGACCCCCTCCTCGCGTAGGACGCGTTGCGCGATAAGGCCGGTGCCCTCGTGCGCATGGGTATGGACCGTGATCGGGGTGCCGGTCTCCATGTGCGCCTGCGCCACCGCACGCATCACCCGCTCGACGTCAGGCGTCAGGCCGTGCTCATCGATCGCGCACTTGAGTAGGCCGGCCTTGACTCCGGTGTCCGCGATGCCGGCGCGGATATCGGCGACGAACAACTCGGTCATCGGGTCCACCGGCACGTCGAAGATGCGCCCCGGGCCGGTGAAGTGGAACTGGATCGGGGCATCGCTGTAGGTGTATATGCCTGTCGCGACGACGATGTTGAGGTCCACCCGCTCATTGATCCGCTGGATCCGTGGAATGTACCGGCCGAGACCGATCACGGTGGGGTCGACGATGGACGTGATCCCCCGCGACACCATGTCGGTGAGCTGGCGGACCGCATCCTCGACGCGGAACTCCTCGTCCCAGGTGTCCGGGTAGTGCGGGTAGTTCTCACGGATCTCGGTTCCCAGTGTGAAGACGTGCTCGTGCATGAGCACCTTCCCCAGACCATCGACGTCGACAGGGCCGCGGACGGTCTCGACTGTGGGCATCTGAGCAATCACTCCTCTATCGGGTCTATCCGGCAGGATCGGTGGCGGATCGTGACGCACATCACGCGAAGGAGTATAGGCTCAAACATGAACATGACGTCATGCTCTGTAGAGAATTCGTCCGCCCATCCCCCCCCGCGACATAGCTGCAACCCGAGATGAAGGAGACCCGCCCGTGGACCGACTCGTACCCGCCCCCGACCGGCCGCCGCACCTGCTGTTGAGCCTCACCGACTCCACTCGGGCGCTGGGTGAACTGACATGGTGGGGATGTTCGGCGCCCTGGCTGGCGACGCGTGCCGCCAGAGGTGACGGCCGGCCGGTGCTCGTCCTGCCGGGCTTCATGGCCGGAGACTGGTCGACCGCCCCCCTGCGACAGATCCTCGCTCGCCGCGGATACGCCGCGTACGGGTGGGGACTCGGCCGCAACGAAGGCCCCACGCCGCAGGTGATCGCCGGGCTCGACGCCCTGTTCCGCCACATACGGGACCTGCACGGGCGTCCGGTGAGCCTCATCGGCCAGAGTCTGGGCGGGTTGTTCGCACGCGAGCTCGCACGCCGATTCCCCGCCGACGTGGACCGCATCGTGACCCTCGGATCGCCGGTCTCGATAACCAGTCCCGACCAGTCGCGCGCGAAGCGCACGTACCACGGCAAGGCGCGCCGTCACTCGCCCGACTTCGCCTTCGACAAGTGGATCCAGGCGCCTCAACCGCCCGTCCCGGCGACGTCCATCTTCAGCCGACTCGACG
>CAJCHX010000746.1 GCA_903970215.1 Acidobacteriaceae bacterium | reverse complement strand
CCAGGCCAAGAACTCGCCCGGGACCTCCATGTCGGGGTCGGGGTAGAGCAGCCGCAGGAGTCCGTCGACGGTGTTGTTGACCGCCTTGCGGTCACGTCCGCTGAGCTGGTTGCCCCAGTCGAGTCGGCCTTGGAGGACGTCGAGTCGGGATGCTCGACGGAGACGGCTCCAGACCTCGGCGAGGAAGTCGCTGACGAACCCGAAGTGGTCGGTGAAGTAGCTCGGGTCCAGCTTGGGGACGTCCCAGCCGGGGATGAACGCGTGGATCCGGTCCATGAAGGCGGTGTCGTCTCGCATCTCCTTCGGCAGCGGGGCGAGGAGGTGACCGACCTTGAGTTGGGTCGTGACGTCGACGTCGAAGTTGCCGACCATCACGATGCCGCCATCGGCCCGGATCGACTCCTTGCCGCGGCTGAACTCCCCGGACTCCATGTAGCCCTTCAGGATGTTGACTCCTTCCTTCTGGTCAAACGAGACGCCCGAAACCTCGTCGAAGCAGATCACGTCGTACTGCGCGACCAGGCCGCGTCGGCCGGTGTTCATGTTGACGAACATGTTGGCGATCGTCGCCTTGCCGCCCGACACGAGGTGGGCGTACGGCGAGATCTGCTGGAAGAGGTGCGACTTGCCGGTGCCTCGCGGTCCGAGCTCGACGGCGTTGTAGTTGTTGACGACGAAAGGGACCATCCGCAGCAGGAGGATGTCCTGTTGCCGGGGCGTGAAACGCTCGGGAGCGAAGCCCACGCTTCGGAGCAGCAAGTTTCGCCACTGCTCGATCGTGAATAGCTGTCGACCAGCGACGAATGTTCCGAGCGCGTCGTGGGTCGACATCTGAATAGGTCGGATGGCCTCCACGCGGAAGGGTTGCCCGCCCTGCTGTTGAGCCAGGGCGGCGATGTACTCGAGGGTCACCTCGGCGTAGAAGCCGCCGGTCAGCATCCGCTGGTGCTCGTCCACGAGCTCCGCGGAGATATGGATGTCGTTGAGCTGAAGGCTCGGCAGCTCGGCCTTGTACGAGTCGCTCTTCGAGTCGAGGCGAGCGCGAAGCAGATCGATGATCTTCACCCGGCCCTTGTCACGGGCGCGGTGCTTGAACAGCTCCTCCTCGCCGGCCCGCACCGTCCGTTCCTGCATGGACTTCTGCACCATGTCGAGTCCGGCCGCGATCTCGTCGGGATCGGTAGTGGCGCAGTAGCGGCCGAGGAGGAACTCGCCGACGTAGGTGGGTACCGGGTATTGGCCACGGAACTTCTGCGCCAGGTCTTTCTGGACGAGGTAGCCGTCGAATGCCCGGGAGGCGAGCTGGTCGAGGTCGTCGAGCTGGGTCATCGGTTCTGGGCCACCGTTGTCTCTCGTTGCAACAGGACGGTGCCGTTGGCGGCGACGACCACGAGTTGCGCAGTCTCGCCTTCGAGATCTTCGTCCTCGACGAGGAGGATGACCTTGCCGCTTCCCCCAGTGACCCGAGCAAGGTCAGCGACGCTCGAGCCGGCGTCTCCAGCGTACCGACGCAGGTCGACCTTGGCTCCGTCTGGAAGGTCGATGAACTCGACGACGAGCGTGAGCCCGCGCCACTTGATGGACGTGATCTCCGCCCGAGTCGTGGGTGCCGCGGCACCGATTGTGACGGTGAGGCGCAGAACGATGCATTCCTGCGGGCTCACGCCGCCATGCTCGTAGGTCTGGTTGGCCTCGAAGCATGAGATGCCCGCCGCAACCGCGATTCGCACGTCCTTGTCCCAGTGCCAGGGAACCGTCGGCACATCCACGACCGCTCCGTCCTTCACGCGAGCACAGCGACCCTTCTTGGTGACGGTCGCCGCCACCGGCAGGCCCTCGTTCTTCGGCAGGCCGGACGGAAGGAGCAGCCACCCGTGGTCGGTGACGACGGTGACCTTCGCCCAGCCAGCTTCAAGCAGATCGCGGATCCGTCGTGCGATGCGCTGCACCTCGTCGTCAATCTCGTGCGCAAGGCGCGGACCGAGGTCGTGGCCCTTGTGGTCGATCTCACCCGTCTCGGTCCACGCTCGCCCTGCGGGATCACCGAGCTCCTGCGGACCGAGCACCTGGACGCCGGCCTCGGTCATCAACGAACGGAGCACCTGAACACCCGCGGTCGCCCCACCCAGGGCTCGGCACGCGTCAAGGGCGGTGCCCGGACCGAGCAACGACTGGTCGATCGGCGCCAGCACTGGCTTCGCCGTCTGCGTGACCGTCGGCAACGCGGCCAATCCCACCGACGTAGCGACCTTGACCCCACCACCTTCAAGTCGCTCCGCCAAGAGGTGTGCCACGTCGAGACGAAGACCGTCGATGAAGACGACGACTTCCGAGGCAGACGGCACGGGCGCTGTGCTCGACGCGTAGGCGCCCGAGTTGGCTTCGGGTCCAACTGCGGCCTGCAGCGCTTTCGCTGCCTGGTCGAGCCACGGCCGGTACACGGCGTTGAGCACTGCCGAGACCGCGGCGCGGTCGGCGATGCGGTCGACCTCGTCGAGCGCCTTGATGACCGACCGGTCGACCTTCCAACCGACGGTCGCGTACCAGTCCGAGATCGCGGCGACCGAGCCGGTTGGGCACGAGGATGCAACTCCACGCGCGATCTCGGCCAGGTGCTCAATGGCAAGGGCAAGGGGGGTCCATCCGAGATCGGCCCACACGTAGCTCCGGCGGGTCTTGTGCTCGTCCTCCAGTTTCAGGACTCGTTCCCGCGCGTCAACCTGCGAAAGGTGGTCGATAGCGGCGAGGGCAGCACCGAGTGCCTCCTCTGCCTCGCCTGCTGGAGCAGGCCAAGCGCCTGGGTTGGGCAGCAGGAGCTGGGCTGGCTGCGCTTCCCGGAGACGGCTCGGGATGTCGGGGTAGTCGGCTGGGGACTCGCTGAACCTCTGCCAGACGTGCAACCACGGGCCTTCGGCGGAACCCATTCGAAGGGCCGCCTCGATCACACCGGCTGCTGCGGGGTTGAAGCCGTAGTCCGTCTTGCACTGCTGGACGAACGCCGCCCAGGCCGGCGCACCCAGTTCGTCCTGCGTTGCGGCGGGGTCGTCGATCCATCGCAGAAGAAGCCGGACGGGGTCAGGGTTCATCAGGCCGTTGAGAAAGGAGGCGTCGATGTGCCGACCCTCAAGCCGACTCATCTGCTGATCGATCAGATGCCCGAGCCCGCCGACGAGCGCACTCGCCGTTGCATCGTCGGCTGCCACGTTCAGGCCGAGACCGCGTTCCTTGTTCGCAAACAGCGCCCGGGCCGTCCAGTCCTTCCCGCTGCTCTGGGTGAACCATTGGCTTCGATGCTGCAGGGCCGCCAGCGGAGCCAGCGCCTGGTCGTCCGGCCCCACGGACCGAAGGTCCTCATGCGCCACGCCGGGCAAATAGAGGACCGGCAAGCCGCCGACACCATCCAGCTCCACCGTCCCCTCCACTACGCAGCGCAACCAGTACGCGGGACCTCGGCCGGCGGCGGGGTCGTACGAACCGAGCGTGATGACCCGGCGATGCTTACGTAGTGGCCCGATCGCGTGCTCCCACTGGCGTCCCTGGTCCGGCCAGAGCAGGGCAACTGGCGCCTCGAAGACGTTCCCATCGTTGTTCGCTGATGCGTCAAGCGAAACAGCGAGGCGCTGTGCGACCGTCTCGCTCATGTGCGCTTTCCTCGAGCAGCCTGCTTTTCCGAGTGTGTGAAGTGGAGTCCGTTGAGACGCTCCGACCCATCCGGATTCGTCCCGCGGTCCTTGTCCCACTTCACGTTGCACTTCGAGCGAAGTACGCCCGCTTCGACGAACGGACGCACATTCAAGCGAACGCCATCGTTCAGGTCCGGCGCCCATCCCACCGGCTGTTGGTCGAGTGGCTTCCACCGGACGTAGGTGTCGTAGGGCGGCTCACCCTCAAGGATCAGTTCGAGTCTTCCCCGCATGTTCCGGGCGGCAGCGAGACGCTCCTCAGCCCCGGCGACATCGTCTCGAACGCCAGCCGTCTGGCGCTCAATCCAGTCACCCAGATACGAGTAGGTCAGCTTCTCCAGGGTTGCGCGATCGAGCTTGTGGTAGTTGACGAGTATTGAAAGACCATCTTTGCGGCCGTCCCAGATCTGCCAAACGAAGGGCCGACTCTTGAAGATCTGGCAGTGCGCCTTGAAGAACTCGTCTCTGAGCCATCCCTCCAACTCCTTCTTTTTGGATCCTGACGCTGCGAGAAGGTGCTGCGTCCTCGCCGGCGACCAGGTTCCACCAAACGCTCGCGCAAGCAGCTCCTGAATGCGTTCGGCCGCAGTCGGTTCGCCGCGCACCGACGGCAGACAGACGATTCCGTCCTCATCAGCAAGGACATCGAGATCGTCCGACGTCGCCTGTTCCGGCCAGCAGTATCCGACGAGGCGCGCTACTGCGGCTTGCAGCGGCGACGTTGACACTTCGGGCCGCCCCTCGAAGATCCACTGCGTAGGGTCGTCAGAGTAGGGCGCAGGAAGTTCTTCAGCCGCCGTCGCCACCTCTCGCCAATGCTCGATATCGAACGGGACCTTTACGAGCGTCTGGTTCGTGACCTTCAAACTCTGGTCGATCGCCCGGACACTTTCTGCAAACTCTGAAGATCGACAGAATTGCCAAATCGCTGGCAAGTCGGCGGGATTCTTAGGAAGTACTACTGCGTTGTTCAGGTCGAAGAGTTCTCCGGAGTAGAGCGCGACCGGAAGCGCGCCCATCTGGCTGACTGACACACCTGTGCGGCCGACGCAATGAACGCCGCGAATCCATGCACCGACGTTGCCGCCGAGTCGCTCGGATACGAACTGGTGTAGCGAGCCTGCACCCTCCTCCCACAGCAAAACCTTCTCGAGTCCGCCCCACTCGGTGGTGGCATCGACCGTGCCTTGGTAGTAGGCCCAGCCTTCGGTCAGCGCGCCAGGCATCTCCCAGAAGTACCGGACGAATCGCGGGAGGTCTCCGGTTTGGATGCCGGCGTATCCATCGGCAAAGTCCGCGAGCAGCCCAGCGGTCTTCTCATAAGCGCCGGAGATAACGCTGCCTGGATTGGTGGCCTGTCTCGCTTGGTGAAGGACTTCCCATGGTCCCGCCAACAATCCGATTGCCTTCTGAGCGGGGGACGGCACCTTCGTCAGATCAACGTGGAAGAACTTGTGATCGCTGGACGGCGCTAGGTGCGACTCAACCGTCAGACCAACGGACGCAACCTCGCCGCTAATCCCCGTGAAGGCGCGTGAGCCAAGGCGACCGAGCATCGCGATCGAGCGCTGCTGCAGGAGCTCCTGACGAAAGGAGGAGTACGACGACAAAAAGAGCCACTGGACTGGGCTCACGGTCGCCGACGTGCCGCCTGGCGCCGTCATCTCCCAGATTCGAGTGAGCATCGCGGTGGCGAGGTCACCCTTTCCGTTCTTGAAGTAGCGCTCAACGTGGTTCGCCAGCCGCTCTGACTGTCGACCGCGAGCGAGAAAGGGGACGTTCGTCGCCACCAGGGTGTACGACCGGGCAAGAAGAAGGGCTGCGTGGGCCGCGGTTGACGCGTCGATACCAAGCACCGCTGTTGCGGGATCGTCTCTCTCTTGTCGGGATGCCGCCTCGAGCTTGGGTAGGCAGTCGTCCCAGTCGACGTCGTCGAGGCTGCGCTCGTGTGACGAGGCGCCCCCTTCGGCCGCCTGTCGAGGGTCGATGAGGCTGCCAAAGGTTTCCGCGTCTCGAAAGAGGAGGTGAAGCCTTTCGAGCGCAGTCTCAAGCCGCCTGTCCCCCTCGGCCAAGGCCTTCCAGTCCTCAACCGACGCCTTTACTGGAAGTCCGGAGCAGGCGATGCTCGGAACCGGCAGCTGACGCCAGCCACCGCCCGCCTTCCAGGCCTGTAGAGCGATAGCGAACATCGCGATCTGGACGCATCGAGCGTCCAGCTCAAGGCCAAACAGATTGTTCGTAAGCACCCGGTCCTGGGCCTCGACCGGTGCGAGGTGCTGCTCCTCGGCGAGCATCTGCCAGAGCATTGAGAACGCTTCGACCAGGAAGTGACCCGAGCCACAGCAGGGGTCCATGACGGTGAGATCTGCGACGCGCTCGGGCCACCCGTCAAACGAGCCGGCGGCAGGTCGCCCCGCGTCATCGACTTGGAGATACTCCCAACCTGCGATGAGAGGGCTGTCGGGATGCCTGCACGACCACCATGCGCCCAGCGAGTTC